>NZ_JBEYLC010000083.1:0-6604 GCF_040635885.1 Nocardiopsis sp. NPDC006832
CCCGACCGGGAAGTTCCGCAACCCCTTCGTCGATTCCTACTTCCCCCGGGGTTGAGTACCCGGCGACGGATACCGGATGCCGGGTACCGGCGCCTCGGGTGGGAACCGGGGATCAAGCCGGGGAGTCGCTGAGCGGGAGTCCGCAGTCGGCGCGCATGTCCACCCACGTTCGGTGGGCCCGTTCGGCGTCCTGACCCTCGTAGGGAACGGGCACGCCGTCCTGGATCCGGGCGGGGGCCCAATCGGCCTCCAGGACACCGCCCTGGTCGAGGGTGAGGGTGAGCACCCCGGTCTCGGCGGTCGGGCCGTCGAAGTTGTAGAACACGAAGTTGCTCAGGCCGTAGTGCACGTAGGCGTCGCCCTGGAATCCGCCCGGGGACAACACGTGCGCGTGCCCGCCGACCACGGCGGTGGCGCCGGCGTCGATGAGCTCGTCGGCCAGTTCGGGGGCGTGTGGAAGTGGACAGTGCGCGCCCTCCAACCCCCAGTGCAGGAAGACCACGACGTTGTCGTGCTCGGCGGCGGCGCCAGTGACCGCCTCCACCAGCCGGTCCTTCATCTCGTACTTGGTGGTGGCCAGACCGGGCCCGTCCTCGTTCGCGGTCCAGGCGGGAATGAGCTCCTCGTCCAGCACGTCGGTGGCGCCGAACAGGGCGACGCTCTGGCCGTTGACCTCGGCGACGTGCGGGGCGTAGGCCTCGGCTGCGTCGTGGCCGGCGCCCACGAGGGCGACGGGGGAGTCGGCACCGTTGGCCAGGGTGTCGAGGAGTCCCTGCTCGCCGTAGTCCATGCCGTGGTTGTTGGCGATCGTGGCCACGTCCACACCCGCGGAGTCCAGGGCCTCCAACGCGGTGGCGGGGGCGCGGAAGACGAAGTCCTTGTGGGGTACGGGTGTGCCGCCCTCGGTCACCGCGGTCTCCAGGTTGACCATGGCCAGGTCGGCGGCGGAAAGCCGTTCTGAGATCGGGTCGAGGGCGGTCGATGGGTCGTCGAGTCGGGACAGGAGCAGGCCCTCGAACATCACGTCACCACCGAAGGCGATGGTGAAGGGATCGGGCGCCGCCTCGGTGGACGATGGGGGTGTGTCGGTTCCTTCCCCGGGAGGTACGGCACCCTCGTCGGGCGATGTGTTCGGGTCTGCCGAGGAACAGGCGGCGGAGAGGGCGAACGCCAGGGTCGCGGTGCCGGCCGCGAGAACCCGGAGCTTGCGTGGACGCGTGTGTTCGGGGTTCATTCCATGCTCCGTGAGGGGGACCGAGGGCATGTCCGATGGGATGAAGGACGCCTGCCCGCCGGATCCGGTTGGCCGATTCGACCGGTTGGTGCGCGGGTTTCCTGCTGTGGTGTTCGACTTCGGTGTTCGACGAGAATCGGGTCGAGAGTGGCCCGACATGGTCAGCGTAAGCGTCTTGAACAGCGATGACACGGATTTTCGGGCGAGGATTCCGGGGTTTTGAAGAATGGGAGGGTCGATATTCACTCTTCGGTCATAGTGCGCAATCCAGGCAATTTTCTATGTATGGGTTAAGGCGCGACCCGGAGGGGAGCGAAGGACGAATCCACTAAGTTCCTTAGTGTGCTTTCGGGCGTGTCGGGAAGTAAATTTTTCGGTCTTGATCGATGACATCAAGGCGTGGATCGTGCCGATGAATGGCTGAAGCATGCGCGCTGAGCAGTGGATATGCCAAGTAGTGATCATCCGTGCGTGCAGGGTGATCATGGGTTGTTCGGGAAGTTCTGGGAAAAGCACTGCACTTCCTCGCGCCCTGCTCTAACGTTTCGGTCCGTTGGCGGTTGTCCTTGGAGTGAACTCCGAAAGGACGTCACCGTCACCCCTGCACGAACAAGCGGGCCACCTCACCGTGCCACCGGTCTGTTGTGGCCGGGTCCGCTCACCGTGCGACCCTCCCGAGTGCCCACGACACGGGTATCGAAAGGTGTGGATCGCACGAAATCCGCGCTCCGCTCGGCGCATCCCCTGGCAGTCTTCTGAAAGGTCCAGCCGCACTATGCGCAACACACTCCGTTACTCCTTCGCCACCGCAATGACCGCCGGACTGGTGCTCGCGCCGATCGGTGCCGCGTTCGCCGACGCCCAGACCGACGGCTCGGGCGGCGTGGGCAGCGGAAACCAGGTGGTCGTCCCCGTCGACGTCGAGGCCGACCTGTGCGGCAACGCGCTCGCCATCCTGGGTATCTCCAAGGCCGACTGCACCAAGGTGTCCGAGGTCCTCTACGAGAGCAGCGGATACTCCGCGTCCACCGATGGTTCCGGTGGCGTGGCCAGTGGAAACCAGATCATCGTTCCGGTCGACGCGGCCCTGGACGTGTGCGGTAACTCCGTCGCCGTCGCCGGTGTCTCCGAGGCCGAGTGCACCTCCGTCGTGGAGGTCCTGGAAGAGGAGGGCGCCGCGAGCACCAAGGCCGCCACCGATGGTTCCGGTGGCGTGGCCAGCGGAAACCAGATCGTCCTGCCGGTCGACACCGCCATCGACATCTGCGGCAACTCCGTCGCGGTCCTGGGCGCCTCCAGCGCCAGTTGCACCACCGTCATCAACATCATCCACGCCTCCCCGGACAACGAGGGAGCGACCGAGGTCGCCACCGATGGTTCCGGCGGTGTGGCCAGTGGAAACCAGGTGGTCGTCCCCGTCGACGCCGCGGTCGAGATCTGCGGCAACGCCGTTTCCGTCCTGGGCATGGCCGAGGCCTCCTGCATCGAGACGATCTCCGAGGAGACGCCGGAGACCCCTGAGGAGGAGCCCGAGAAGCCCGAGGAGCCCGAGGAAGAGGAGCCGGAGACCCCCGAGGAGGAGCCCGAGAAGCCCGAGGAGGACCCGGAGACGCCGGAGAAGGAGCAGGAGCGCGAGGAGGAGCCCTCCGACGACAAGCCCGCCCCCTCCGACCAGGCGGACGGCCCCGCGCTGGCCGTCACCGGTAGCGCCCTGAGCGGTCTGGTGGCCGCGGCCCTGGCCGCCGTCGGCGCCGGTGGCGCGGGTCTGTACTTCGCCCGTAAGCGCAAGGCCGCAGCCGGCACCGCCGACGAGGAGTAGGACACACTCCGGGCACGGACCCACGCTCACGGCCGCGCCGTGCCGCTCCCGACACGGGGGCGGTGCGGCGCGGCCGCCGTCGTCTCATAACCTCGAAGACGTGCTCAAAGTCCTGTTCTCCAGACGCATGCTGGCCTTCCACGCGCTGGTCCTGCTGATCGTCCCGTCCTTCATCTGGCTGGGGTTCTGGCAGCTCGACCGCGCCGAACAGCGTGCCGCTTCGGTCGATCTCCAGCGGGACAACGTGGCCGCCGAGCCCGTCCCGGTGGAGGAACTCGCCAGCGTGGGCGGTGACGTCGATCCCGACGACCGGTGGCGCACCGTCGAGGCGGAGGGGGAGTGGGACACCGATCACCAGTTGCTGCTGCGCAACCGGGACGGCTCCCAGGGGGTGGGATTCCACGTCCTCACCCCGCTGGTCACCGAGGACGGGACCGCCCTACTCGTCAACCGGGGGTGGATCGAACGCGGTGAGACCGCACAGGACACCCCGGAGGTCCCCCCGGTGCCGGAGGGCACCATCGAGGTGGCCGGGCGTCTGCAGTTCGGCGAGACCGAGGAGAACACCGGTCTGCGCGAACACGGGGGGCTGCCCGAGGGCCAGATCATGTTCGTCGACGTCGATCGACTCTCCGCCGAGCTGCCCTATCCGATCTACGGCGGATACGTGGAACTCATCGCGCAGGACCCCGCGCCCGACCCGGCGCCCGAACGCCTCGCCCTGCGCGAGGAGGACCAGGGCATGAGCGCCTCCTACGCCTTCCAGTGGTGGGTGTTCACCATCGTCGTGGTGGTCGGGTGGATCATCCTCATCCGGCGTGAGCTGCGCGATCCGCCCCGGGACGGGTCGGGGCACGAGGCCGCCGACGGGTCCGAGGGCGAACCCGGAGACGGCGCCGAGGGCGAGAGGGAAGCCGAATCCGGGACCGAGGAGAAGGCCGAGCCCGAGGAGGCCTCCGCCGACCGGATCCAACAGACACAGAACTAGGAGCGGCGTGGACGACGACCTGATCGGGGGCCCGGAGTACCCGGTGCCCGGCGGTATGGACCGACGCGCGGTGGGCGCGAAGGAGAGCGCCCGGGCGGGGCGGTACTGGTGGGACGGGGCCGCCGACGCCTACCAGGCCGACCACGGGGACTTCCTGCGCGACGCCGGGTTCGTCTGGTCCCCGGAGGGGCTCGACGAGGCCGAGGCGCGACTGCTCGGTGACGTGACCGACGCCCGCGTCCTGGAGATCGGATGTGGGGCCGGCCAGTGCTCCCGGTGGCTGCGTTCCCAAGGGGTGGCGGAGGTGGTCGCCTTCGACCTTTCGTGGCGCCAGCTCCAGCACTCGCGGCGGATCGACGAGCAGACCGACCTGCGGGTGCCCACCGTGCAGGCGGACGCCCAGCGTCTGCCGTTCGCCACCGACTCCTTCGACGTGGTCTTCTCCGCCTTCGGGGCGTTCCCCTTCGTGCCCGCCGCCGAGAGCGCGCTGGCCGAGGCGGCCCGGACGTTGCGCCCCGGGGGACGGTTCGTGTTCTCGGTGACCCACCCGATCCGGTGGTGCTTTCCCGACGACCCCACCGAACACGGGCTCACCGTTGGGCAGTCCTACTTCGACCGGCGGGCCTACGTGGAGGAGGACGAGGACGGTCGCGCCATCTACGCCGAACACCACCACACGATCGGTGACTGGGTACGGGGCATCACGTCGGCCGGCCTGGTCCTGCGCGACCTGGTCGAACCCGAGTGGCCCGAGGACAACGACCAGGTGTGGGGAGGGTGGGGGCCGGTGCGCGGTCGCCTCATCCCCGGCACCGCGGTGTTCAGCGCGGTCAAGCCGTAGCCGGAGCGTCTCCCCGGTTCGGTGGTCTCGGACGGACGTAAAACCCCTTGGGTTCGGATGGGGCGCGCTGTAGCTTCGGTCCGGACGAGGGGAGAAACGGTGTCCGTACGCATGCGCGAGGTGTGGCGACAGACCCGGGAGGCCTACGAGGCCGGCCACTACACCGTGGAAGGGCGGATGGTGGACCTGGAGGGGGCGCTCGCCGTGATGCGGGAGGGCACGCGGCTGCACCTGCCGGAGGAGATCGCCGCGCTGTCGGTGCCCGAGCCGCGGTTCGACACCCGTTACGAGGTGACCGGCGAGGACACCTTGGCCGCCGCGCGGCGGGTGGTCGGCGAGAGCGGTGGCAGGGTCGCGGCGCTCAACTTCGCGTCCGCCCGCAACCCCGGTGGTGGGGTGGTCAACGGGGCGCGCGCCCAGGAGGAGAGTCTGGCCCGTTCCAGTGCGCTGTACGACTCGCTGACCCGTTGCCCCGAGTACTACGAGCACCATCGGGCCGAGCGGAGCCTGCTGTACTCCGACCGGGTGATCTGGTCGCCGAGCGTGCCGGTCTACCGGGACGCCAAGGGCGGGTGGTTGTCCGACGCGGTTCCGGTCGACTTCCTCACCTCGCCCGCGCCCAACCGGCGGATGGTGGACCGCAACCAGCCCGAACACGCCGACCAGGTGACGGAGGCGCTGGAGACGCGGGCCCGTGCGGTCCTGGCCGTGGCGGCACATCATGGCTCTACGCGGCTCGTTCTGGGCGCCTGGGGTTGCGGTGTGTTCGGCAACGACCCGGCCACCGTGGCCCGTGCCTTCGAACTCCACTTGAAGAGGGAGTTCACCGGGGTCTTCGACCAGGTGGTGTTCGCCGTGTTGGACCGTGAACCGGCCGTGCGGGCACCCTTCGAGGAGGTCTTCGGCGGATGAACGCCTGGAGTGGATCGTGGGAGAGTCGTGGGCCGTCCGGAACGCTGATCCGCAACGCTCGGCCGGATGATCACGGGCGGATTCTTCGGGTGTGCGACGCCTGGTGGGGCAAGCCGGTCACGCACATCCTGCCCCGGCTGTTCCTGGACCACTTCCACACCACCAGCCTCGTCGAGGAGGACGAGGGGGATTTGGTCGGGTTCTTGGTGGGCTTCCCCTCGCAGGCGCGGTCGGAGGAGGCCTACGTGCACTTCGCGGCGGTGGCTCCGGAACACCGTCGGGGCGGGTCGGCTCGGGAGCTGTACCGGCTGTTCACCAACGCGGCCCTCGCCGAGGGGAGGGGGATGGTGCGCGCGGTGACCTCTCCGTCCAACCAGCGGTCGATCGCCTTCCACCGGTCGATCGGCTTCACCGTGACCGGCCCGCACGAGGACTACGACGGTCCCGACACGGATCGGATGTGCTTCGAGCTGCGCCTGTGAGCCGGCAGGAAACGCGGAATCCTCGCGAAGGTGCGCGGGTCGGTGGCGTTCAGGCCTGGCCCAGGTCGGCGGCGTAGGTTTCCGGGGCTTCGACTATCGCCTTTTCGTGGGCGTCATTCGTAGGGCAGCACGAATACGCCGCGACCATGGACGGATTGTGCCCTTCCGTTGTCGGTGAGGTACTTCGTTGCCTTGGCCACGGTCCCTCGTGAGACGCCGAATTCTTGGGTGAGCTGTGTGAGCGAGGGGATCGCGCGTCCGACCTGGTACCGCCCCGCCTCGATTCGGGCGACCAGGATGGCCGCGAGCTGTAGCCACACAGGCGGCA
>NZ_JBEYLC010000083.1:6702-21396 GCF_040635885.1 Nocardiopsis sp. NPDC006832
GGCTGTGTGAGCGAGGGGATCGCGCGTCCGACCTGGTACCGCCCCGCCTCGATTCGGGCGACCAGGATGGCCGCGAGCTGTAGCCACACAGGCGGCATGGCCAACGCGTCGATTTCCGAATCGGGTCCGATCCCTGCTGGCAAGTCCATGCGTCAATCATGGTAGGGCGAGGGCAACGAGGCCTTCCCGGGGGAGTGTGCGGGTACCCATGTACTGGTCGTGAACAGTCGTGTACAGTGAAAGCCCGTCAACGACGAAACCCCGGCGACGTGCTGGAACACGCCCCGGGGCCATGGCCACCGCTTAAAAGGAGCGGCAACATGCCTTACCTTATCGCTCTGTTCGCCTGCCTGATGAGGCTGATCAGGCCCTCGCAGGCCGTCCACGCCGACCCCTACGGGCGCTGTGCGGGTGTCCTCGCGGAGCTGCGCCGCAACCGTGCTCGCCGAGTCCGCCGGTACGTTGCCTCACCTCCGTCGACGCTCTCTCCCCCGGTGGTCCCGGCTCCGCGCCGGCCCATCGACTCGCTTCCCCGCCCCGTGTCACCGGACGCGCCCTTGAAGGTCGACCCGCGCTACCCGCTCCCGCCCGTGCGGCTGGTTCGCGGGTACTACGTCCACCACACGGGATCGCGTGCGTTCGCCGCGGGGGTGGCGGCATGACGAACATCGAACCTCTGAACTGCGCGTCGCCTCGCTGTGTCCTGGGCCAGAACCACGGGGGTGCGCACACCGAGCACACGGAACCGTTCGTGGTGAACGCCTGCGCCGCACAACTCCACCGACTGCTGACCTCGCCGGGGCCGCCGTGCGGCGCGGTGGCCACCCTGAACAGCGCCGACAACGTGTTCACGACGTTGGACTCGCTGCTTCGTGCGGGTGCTCCACTGCCGTCCCGTTGGGTCCTGAGCGGGCACGATGGCGACATGGAGCCCATCACGCGGGTGTACGACGCTCTGTCCGAAGCCCTCCGTGAGACCGGGGAGAGCGGGGAGACCGGCCCGGTGTTCACCGCGCTCCGTGAAGCCTGCCGGCATTGGAGGACGCTGGAGGGCCTGCTTTGCGCGGGATCTCCGCTGCCCGAACCGTGGCGGCGTGCCTGACCTCGCCGCCCGCCCCCGCTCCTCGGAGCGGGGGCGTCGGTTCGGGGCGGAGCGTACGGGGAGCGTGCGCGTATCATCCGTGCCAACCGACCGGGAGGAAGAAGCGTGCGGCTCAAGCTCGATCTCCACGACATCTTCAACAAGGGGCGCAGCATCGACCAGGCCCTGAACGACATCATGGACGAGGCCGAGAGCAAGAAGGCCAAGACCGTGGAGATTATCCCGGGCAAGGGTTCGGGACAGTTGAAGAAGCGCGTGCTGCGCTTCCTGGACCGCAAGGACGTCAAGGCCCGCTACCACCGGGTGGAGAAGGACTCGAAGAACTTCGGTCGCCTGTTCATCCACTTCAAGCACTGAGCGGATGAGGCCTGTGGACCGGTTACGTCGAGACATGGAGTAACGCGAGTCCTACGATCGTGCCATGGCAAAGGTCAGAATCCGCGTCAGCCTCGATCCGGATGAGGCGGAGCGTGTCAGATCCCATGCGGAGCGCGCGGGGATGGATTTGTCTTCCTACCTGCTCAACGCCGCGATCTGTCAGATGGCCGATGCCGAAGGACGAGTCGCGCAGCAGAGACTGGAGGAGATCCGGTCCGGAGATGCCCAGGTCGTTTCCGTCGAGGATGTTGCCAAGGAGCTCGGCCTGTGACCGGCCGGTAGGCGTGCTCGGAGCGATGGCGCAGGCACCGTGGACGTGCGAGGTGGGACGTATGGGCGTGAAACAGGAGGCCGTCGAGGCGGAACGACTGAAGTTGGTTCCGCTATTGCCTCGGCACGCCGATGACGTGGTGGCGCTGTTCGCAGACCCGGCGATGAGCACGCACCTGGGCGCCGACCTTTCCGAACCGGACGTGGCCCGGGCGATGGTGGACAACCGGCTCGCCTATGAGGGCCCGCCGGAACTCGGGCATTGGGTCATCATGCTCGACGGCGACCTCATCGGTCTGGCCCACCTACGCCCCTCGAAGGAACTGCCCGGCGACCTTCCGGAGATCGGATGGTACCTGTCCGCGCGTCATGGCGGCCGTGGTCTGGCGACCGAGGCCGCCTTGGCGCTGCTTCGGCACGGGCTCGACGAACTGGGACTGAACTCGGTCTGGGCGCTGGTGCACGTGGACAACACCCCGAGCCTGCGGTTGGCCGAACGCCTGGGGTTCCTCGTGGTGGGCCTGGGCTTGCACTACAACGGCCCCCACCACGTCCACGTCGCCCTGCCTGGTCAGGCCTGAGCATTTCCTGAGACGAGGCCCGATTCCGTGAGTAGCCTGGCTGCCTTTCGTCCACTTCGAATGCCGAGGTATGGCGTCACTTTCCGTAGCGGTGCCTACAGGTGGCGATCCTGATCTCTTCTTCGACCAGCTTGTGCACGAGTCGGTGTTCATCGGTGATGCGACGTGACCAGTAGCTTTGGAAACCGTGTCGCAGCGGCCCCGGACGGCCCGCTGGACGCTGCGTTCCGGTCCGTACCTCTCCGCCGCCAGGGCCACTGGAATTTTCGTTACCCCGGTTCAGTGTGGATTCATGTGCGTGCACCGGGGTGCTGGGTGGCGGTCGATTGACACGGTGGGTCGATTTTCAATCAGGTCTCGTTGGATATTCATTTCTATGTGTTTATGAGGCCGGGGTGTTTGTTCCAATTGGAACCCGGATCCCATTTGTTCTTGTGTAGATTTCCGTGCGGATTATGTGTGTGACTCCAGGGGCTGGATTGCTTGCAGGGGCCTTGGTTTCTGATGAGGTGGGGTTATTTATCATGCCTGAATGAAAAGTCAATCGCATGGCCGGCCGGGAGCGGTCAATGGTGGCGCTTGAGTCGTGCAATCTTCTGTTGCAAACTGTCCGAGCATTGCCTAGGTGATGCGGGGAGTTCTGTTGATGGGTTCACGTGTTCGTGTCAGATGCGGTGTCGTTCTTATGAACTGGCCGCTGCATTCGACTTGGGTATCGACCGCGTGGATCGCGCGAATATGTCATCGCCCATAGTTCGCCCACGGCCCTGTTCGGTCGTGGGTGCCTGATCGAGGAGAAAGAGCCATTTCTGCGTTACCAGATTATTTGAAACGGCCCGCCAAGCACACGGGTGTGCGCCCTGTGATCGCCGTACTGGCGGCGGCGGTGCTCACCATCGGTTCGATGGGTGCCGCTCACGCGGCCCCGGCCTCTGACGAGACCCGGGATCTGCCGACCGATTTCAAAGCACCGTTCGAATGCGGGCTGGAGACGACGTACGCGACATACTCCGGACACGACCAGAACGCCCTCGACTTCATCCGTGCCGACGGAGGACAGGACACCGGTACGCCGATTCTCGCCTCGGCCCCCGGGACCGCGCAGGTTCTGGAGCAGGACGGAGCCGGGCTGGTAGTGAATATCCACCACGCGGGTGGCTGGGAGACCAAGCACTACCACCTGGACTCGCAGACCGTCACGGAAGGTGAGGAGGTCGAACAGGGCCAACAGATCGGCACACTGGGGAACACCGGCGACAACACCACCGGAGCACACCTGCACTACGAACAGCGCCTGAACGAGGTCGCCCAAGAGATCGAGTTCGAGGGCGAGTCGTTGGGCTACCCGCTGGGCTATCACGAGGAGTTCGTGACCAGCACCAACGGTTGCGATGGCGAGGAGCCGCCGCCGGAGGCGGAACCCACCGAACTGGCCTACACCGGCCCTGAGACGGCCACCAACGGGGAACCGCTGGAGCTGTCGGGCACGCTGACCGACGAGGGCGGAGACACGGTCGCTGAGAAGGCCATCGAATTCGTGTTGGGTGCGGGGGACGGTGAGCAGGTCTGCGAGGGGACGACCGATGGTGACGGTAACGCCTCTTGCACGATCGACGAGGTCGATCAGCCCCTCAACGACGACGGCACGGTTACCGTGACACTGACCTTCGCGGGTGACGACGAGTACGAGGCCTCGGAGGCCTCCGCGGAACTGCGGATCACGTTGGAGACGGAACTGGAGTTCACCGGCCCCGAGACGGTGGCCAATGACGAGCCCGCCGAGCTGTCGGGGACGCTGATCGACGAGACCGGTGCGGCGGTCGCCGACAAGGACGTGGAGTTCGTGTTGGGCGCCGGGGAGGCTGAGCAGGCCTGTGAGGGGACGACCGATGGTGACGGTAACGCCTCTTGCACGATCGACGAGGTCGATCAGCCCCTCAACGACGACGCCACCGTTCCCGTGGCGCTGACCTTCGCCGGCAGCGACTTCTACCTGCCCTCGGAGGCGTCCTCGGACGTGGCCCTGGGGTACGTGACCGGTAGTGCCTTCGGTTTGTCCGCCGAGGTCCCCGTCCTTGGTCTGCCGATCTCCTTGGGACCGGAGCCCGAGACCGGTGAGGTGCGCACGGCGGACGCCGAGACGATGGAACCCGTGTGTTCCGAGCGGATCGGTTCGACTCTGATCACCGCGGACGTTCTGTGCGCCGAGGTGGAGACCGGTACCGCGCCGGCGAGCTCCACCGCGAGCAGTAACGTCGCGGACGCCTCTATCGGGCTCGTGGGCCTGCCGGTCATCGGTGTGTCCGGTCTGGAGGTCAGCTCCACCAGTACCTGTGAGGAGCAGACCGGCAGCGTCGACATGACCCTGACGGTGGCAGGCGTGCCGGTGGAGGTCGGCGACACCCCTGACCTCGAAGTGGACCTGGGCGGCATCCTGGGGACGAAACTCGTGGTCAACGAGCAGATCGAGGAGGAGGACGGCGGCTTCACCGTGAACGGCGTCCATCTGACTGGTCCGGGTGGCATCGACGTCGTCGTCGGTTCGGCGACCTCTGCGGCCCACAACTGCCCCTGACCCGGGTCTGAGGGCAACACCCCCTGGGGCGCGGGAGCTCGAAGCCGCGTGACCAGGGGGTCTCGTCGGCACGGGCTCGACGGAATGGGGCTGAATTCGGTCTGGGCGCTGGTGCACGTGGATGACACCCCGAGCCTGCGGTTGGCCGAACGCCTGGGATTCCTCGTGGTGGGCCGGGGCTTGCACTACAACGGGGCCCACCGGGTCCACTTCGCCCTGCCCGGACAGGCCTGGGTGTTCCCTGAGGCGAGGCCCGATTTCGTGAGTGGCCTGGCCGCCTTTCGTCCACTTCAAATACGGGAGTAAGGCGTCACTTGCCGTAGTGGTACCTACAGGCGGCGATCCTGATCTCTTCTTCGACCAGCTTGTACACCAGTCGGTGTTCATCGGTGATGCGACGTGACCAGTAGCTTTGGAAACCGTGTCGCAGCGGCTCCGGCTTACCGATTCCTTCGTTGCCGTTGCGGGCGATGTCCTTGATCAAGATGTTGATGCGTTTGAGGATCTTCCGGTCCTGGCCCTGCCACCAGACGTAGTCTTCCCAGGCGCTCTCAGCCCAGACCAACTTCACTCGCCGAGCTCCCGTTCGATCCCCTGGTCGGCTTCGAGCTCCTCGATCGCGGTCACCAGACGTCGGGCGTTTTCAGGGCTGCGGAGCAGGTAGGCGGTCTCCTTCAGAGTCTCGTACTCGGACAAAGCCATCATCACCACCGGCTCGCGCCCGGCTCTCGTGATGACGACCTCTTCCCGGTCATCGACCACGGAGTCGAGTGTCGCGGCGTAGTTGGCTCGGGACTCCGAGTAGGTCAAGGTCTTCATTCCTGGCCCCTTCGTAGTACAACCGGACATGCCATCATTGTACAATAAGTTGTACGTATGGGTGAGAATTCTGTGTCACTGGATGGGTGAAGGGGTCTCCTCGTGGTCAGCCGGGGCCTGCACTACAACGGCCCCCACCGGGTCCACGTCGCCCTGCCCGGACAGGCCTGAGGGGTCATCGACCTCGGCCTTGGAGGAACGCCTCCACTTCCTCGGCGGTGGGGGCGGTGGCGGGGCCCTTGCGGGTCACCGCCAGCGCCGCCGCGGCGTTGGCCCGGCGGGCGGCCGACACCGGGTCCTCTCCCGCCGCCAGGGCGGCCACGAACACCCCCACGTGCGCGTCGCCCGCGCCGTTGGTGTCCACGGCCTCGACCTCGAACCCGGGTACCGGCACGGGGGCGGTGTGGGGTTCTGCGACCAGGCAACCCTCTGCGCCGGCGCGCAGTACCACCACGCCGTCGACGCGTCGGGACAGGGCCGAGGCCGCCTCCATCCCATCGGAGGTGCCGGTGAGTGTGGTCGCCTCGGCGGCGCTGAGGCTGAGCACGTCGACCCGGGGCAGCACCCGTTCCAGGGTCGCCTCGGAAATCATTCCCACCACCGGCGCCGGGTCCAGGACGAGGCGCACACCGGGGGCGAGCCCACCGATCCAGGTCACCAGGTCGTCGGCACGCCCACCCGGCAACAGCGAGTAGCCCACCACGTAGACGAAGTCGCCCGGCCTCGGCCGCAGGTCGTTCAGGTCGCACAGTGGCAGGTCCATCTCGGCACCCAGATGGGTGACGAAGGTGCGTTCGGCGCTCGGGTCCACCATGACCACGCAGAATCCCGTGTCGGCCGGGCGAGGCGGATGCGCGACCTTCACGCCCTCGGCGCGCAGGGCCGCCCGCACCAGGTCACCATTGGGTCCGGTTCCGTGCGCCCCCGCGTACTCCACCTCCAACCCGGCGCGCGCGGCGGCGGAGACCACGTTGAACCCGCCCCCGGGCAGGGTCCGCGCGGAGCTCGCGAAGGAACCACCGCCGGGCTCGGGCACACCGTCGACCTCCATCACGACGTCGATGATCACCGGTCCCACGTGGTGGAGTCGCAGGGGCACTGCCGGGTCCTCTCGTCGGCTCGTCCCCGGATCATCCCGTAGTCGGTTGTCGAGTTTTTGCCGGGGCGGTCCCGCTCAGGTGCGCTCCTGCGTCCCAGACTCGATAGGGAAGGCGCGACAGGAGGAGAACCCATGCTGACCACCGACTTCGTCAACGGCTCGCCCCGATGGGTCGAACTGGGATCCGATTCCCCCGAGGCCTCGGCGGACTTCTACAAGCGGGTGTTCCGCTGGGAGGCCGAGAGCGGGGGAGCGCGAGTCGGCGACTACCCGATCATGAGGTCGGATGGTGGAAACGTGGCCGGGATCGGTGCGCGCATCGTCGACGAGGAAGCGCTGTCCTGGACGGTCTACTTTCAAGTCGACGACATCGAGGCGACCGCCCGGCGTGTGCGGGAGTTGGGAGGCACCCTCCAGGTGGAGCCCACCGAGGTGTTCGAGCTGGGCACGGTGGCGCACGCCACCGACTCGCAAGGCGGCTGGTTCGCCCTCTGGCAGCCCGGCACCTTCGTCGGTATGGAGGTGACCGACCGCCCGGGAGCACTGTGCTGGGTGCAACTGTGGACCACCTCGGTGCAGAGTGCCGAGGACTTCTACCGTGATCTGTTCGGCTGGCGGTGCGTCGACATCCCCCTCGCCGACGAGGAGACCTATACGATGGCGCGTCCGTCCGGGGCGGGCGAGGACCGTTACTTCGGCGGGATGATGGAGATGCCTCCCGTGCAACTGCCCCAGATCGAGGGCTTCGCCGACTGGCACCCGGTGTTCCAGGCGGCGGACTGTGACGCGGTGGCGGCGTCGGTACGGGATTCGGGCGGTCGGGTGCACGTGGGGCCGCACGACGTACCCGGGGTGGGGCGGCTGGCGGTCTGTTCGGACCCGCTCTCCGCCGGGTTCGTGATCCTGGAGCCGCTGAACGGACATCTCTGATCCCGGCCCCGAACCCGCACCGCGGCGAGCCGCGAAACGTCGGTATCCGACAGCACACTGGGAAGTCGACACAGGAGGCGATCTGATGCTCACCACTGACTACGTACCCGGTTCACCCTGCTGGGCCGAGGTGACCAGCCCGGACGTCGAGGCCTCGGCCGCGTTCTACGGCGCGTTGTTCGGCTGGGAGGCCGAGTCGGCCGGACCGGAGGCCGGCGGCTACGTGAACTTCCGGCTGGACGGTGCGCTCGTGGGCGCGCTCAGCCCGCGGATGTCGGAGGAACAGCCGATCTCCTGGACCGTCTACCTGACCACCTCGGATCTGGACGGGACGGTGAACGCCGCCAAGGCCCTGGGCGCCACGGTCCACATCGACCCCATGGACGTGATGGATCTGGGGCGGATGGCCTTCCTGAGCGACCCGCAGGGCGGCGCGGTTCCGCTCTGGCAGCCGCGGGGCTTCGCCGGCGCGGAAGCGATCGACGTTCCGGGATCGCTCATGTGGACCGAGCTGTGGACGCCCTCGGCGGTGGGGGCCAAGGACTTCTACGGAGCGCTGCTCGGCTGGGAGTTCAACGACGTTCCGATGGGTGATCAGGTGTACGCGACCATCCGTCCGGCCGAACAGGGCGAGGACCGCTACTTCGGCGGGATCATGGGCGTGCGGGCCGAGGACCTGCCACAGACGCAGGGTGCCGCCGACTGGCACCCGGTCTTCCACGTCACCGACTGCGACGCCGCCGTCGCCCGGGTACGTGAGGCCGGCGGCCAGGTCCACATGGGTCCGGAGAACGCGCCCGGCGTGGGGCGGCTCGCGGTCTGCGCCGACCCCTTCTCCGCGGGGTTCGTCCTGCTCACCCCATCACCGGAGTGATCCCGCCCGTATGAGCCGAGGGCGGGGCGGCGGGTCGGCCCGTGAGCCGCCTCGCGGCCCCGCCCCATGGACGCTACTGGCGGGAGACGGCGGAGGAACCGCCTCGCAGCACGAACTTCTGGATCTTGCCGGTGGCGGTCTTGGGCAACTGGTCCACGAACTCCACCTGGGTGGGCGCCTTGAAGTGGGCGAGGTGCTCGCGGGTGAACGCGATCATCTCCTCCTCCGTGGTCGTGGCCCCCTCTTGAAGCACCACGAAGGCGCGCGGGGTCTCACCCCAGCGCTCGTGCGGCACACCCACGATCGCGGCCTCCAATACGGCCGGGTGGCGTAGCAGCACACCCTCCACCTCCACCGAGGAGATGTTCTCCCCACCGGAGATGATCACGTCCTTGATCCGATCCTGGATCTCCGCGTAGCCGTCGGGGTGGATGACGGCGGCGTCGCCACTGCGGAACCAGCCGTCGCCCATGGCCTTCTCGGTGGCCTCGGGGTCGTTGTAGTACCCCTTCATGACGACGTTGCCGCGCACGGTGATCTGGCCGACGGTCTTGCCGTCCCAGGGAACCTCGGCGCCTTCGTCGTCCGTCACGCGCAGTTCGCCGGAGGTGATGAGTTCGACGCCCTGGCGGGCCTTGAGGGTGCCGCGGTCGCGCACCGACAGTTCCCGGTGTTCGGGGCGCGGCTCGCAGACGGTGATGAACGGGGCGGTCTCGGTCAGTCCGTACACGTGGGTGATGGTCCAGCCGAAGTCCTCCTCCAGCCGTTCGATGGTCTCCGAGGCGGGGGAGGCGCCGGCGGTGACCACGTGAACACCGGGCGGGACGCCGCCACGGACCTCCTCCGGGGTGTTGGCGAGCATGATGAGCACGGTCGGGGCCGCGCACAACCAGCTCACCTCCTCGGTCCGGATCAGTTCGAACACCCGCGCCGGATCCATCACCGGAAGGCACACGTGCGTGCCGCCCGCGGCGGTCACGGTCCAGGTGTAGGTCCACCCGTTGGCGTGGAACATCGGGAGGGTCCACAGGTACTTCTGCCCCAGCTCGACGCGCAGGTGCAGCAGGGTGCCCACCGAGTTCATGTACGCGTTGCGGTGGGTGATCATCACCCCCTTGGGGCGGGCGGTGGTCCCCGACGTGTAGTTGATGGTGAGCAGGTCGGTCTCGGTGATCTCCGGGTGCCGGAAGTCCGGGGAGGTGGCCGCGATGAGCGCTTCGTAGTCCTCCCAGCCCTCGCGCGAGCCTTCGAGGGCCACAAAGCGTTCCACCCCGGGCATCCGGTCGCGCACCGAGTCCACGGCGCCGAGTTGGTCGGCGTGCACGCACAGCACCTTGGCGCCGGAGTGGTTGACGATGTAGACGAAGTCCTCGGCGGTCAGCCGGAAGTTGACCGGGACGAGCACCGCGCCCAGTTGCGGGACGGCGTAGAACGATTCGAGCTGGGCGTGGGTATTGGGCGCGATGTAGGCGACACGGTCGCCTTGGGCCACCCCCATGCTCTGGAGGGCCGAGGACCAGCGGTCGCAGCGATCGAAGAACTGTTCGTAGGTCAGGCGCAGGTCCCGGTCGACCACCGCCTCGCGCTGTGGGTACAGCCTGCGAGTGCGGCGGGCGAACTCCAGCGGCGTCAGTGTGAGTTCCAAGGTGCCCTCTCCTTCGACTTCTACAAGTGCCCGTGCGGCTTGTGGTGCTATCAGGGCAGATGGTGCGTGTGGTGGCGGTCAGAGCCCGAACAGCCCGGACGCGTTGTCGTGCAGGACCCCGCGCAGCCAGTCGGATCCCAGGTCGAGGTCGACCAGGGCCCGGATCTGCTCGCGGTAGGCGTAGGGGATGTTCGGGAAGTCCGTACCCAACAGGACGCGGTGCCCGAGGTCGCGCAGCCGTGGGAGTTCCGCGCGTGGGAAGGGCGACATCCGCTCTATGTAGGGCGTGAACGCCATGGTGGTGTCCAGGTGCACGCGCTCGTACCGTTCGACCAGGTCGAGGAAGGCCGTGTACTCGGGTGCGCCGGCGTGGGCGACCACCGCGGTGAGCCCGGGGTGGGCGCGCAGCACCTCGGAAAAGGGGCCGGGCCCGGTGAACTCACCCGGCATCGGGCCGGAACCGCAGTGCACGACCACCGGGGTCCCGGCGTCGGCGAGCGTCCCCCACACGTCGGTGAGCAGCGGGTCGCGCGGGTCGTAGGCGCCCACCTGCAAGTGGGCCTTGAAGACCCGGGCCCCGGAGTCGATCGCCTCGGCCACGTAGTCCTTGGCGTCGGGTTCGGGGTAGAAGGTGGCGCTGCGCAGACAGTCGGGGTTGCCCTCGGTGAAGGAGGCGGCCCAGGAGTTGAGCCAACGGGCCATGTCCGGGCGGTGCGGGTAGGACAGCGCGGTGAAGTACCGGACCCCGAATCCGCGCAGGATGTCCAGGCGCTGTTCCTGGTCGAAGCGGTAGGTGATGGGCCAGACGCCGTCACCGAGGGCGTCGAAGTAGGCCCACACCTTGCTCAGAACGTTGTCGGGCATGAAGTGGGTGTGCACGTCCACGAGGCCGGGGAGCCCGAGATCCCGCCAGACCCGGCGGACCTCGGCGCTCTCGTCGGCCCCGATCAATGATGAGACTCCAGTCACATCATCCAGCTTATGGCCCGTCCGAACCGCACTCGGAGCCGGGGCGGCGACCGGCGCTACCCGGCGGAGCGCCCGGAGCGGTCCGCTCGGACCTCCCGGGGGACCCCGGGAGGTCCGCTTCCTCACAGGACCTTGAGGCTCTCCTCGTGCGCCGATCCGCAGTACTGGATGAATCCCTCGCCACAGTGGTAGTCGTCGAAGTCCATGTTGGCGATGGACAGGTTGTTCTGGATCGTCTGGATTGCCCCCGGTGCGGCTCGGAAGGAGCTGCCGGGATCCGCCAACAGGTCCACCACCAACAGCGGATGCCGGGGGTCCAGCATGGTCAGCTCGTCCGCGACGATCAGGAACGAGTGGGAGTCGTGCGGGGACAGGCCCATGAGCTGCTCGAAGGACAGCCCGGTGTAGCCGATGTCGTCCACCACGTGGACGTAGGCGTAGAAGACGTCGGGGTCCTCCTCGGGCAGCTCGAATTCCTCGTCGTCGAAGACGGGAGCGCCCACGGCATCCAGGACCGCGTTCCAGGTCGCGTCGTCACCGTGATGGGTGCGTATGAGCAGCGGGTCCTCGCTGACGGGGAGGCGCGGCGGACGTCCCGCGAGGGGACGGTGGCGAGGAGGAGAGGCCAGTAGGTCCAGGTCGGCGCCGAACACCTCGTCGGGTTCCTCGGGCAGGGTGGACTTCCAATCGTCCAGGTAATGGTAGCCGGCCTCGAACACCAGGTAGAGCATGGACGCCTGGCGGGCTCCGATCCGCAGCACGTGCTCGTGGGGGACGAAAGGGGGCTCCTGAGGTGTGTCCTCGTCCTCGGAAGAGGTGGTGAAGGCCAGGAGGGGGCGGTGCACGGGGTCGGCCATGGTGCGCTCGTCCGCCAGCAGCACCATGTGCGGGAGCCAGGATCCGGCCTGCTCCAGGGCCGAGTGGACATCGGCGGTGGTGGCGTTCCGCCAGACGGGGTCGTCCACCAGAAGCAGGTGCTTGTCGTTTCGAGGGAGAACGGACCCTTGGTCACCGTGTTCCGACCGGGGGAGCGGCGGGTGCGGAAGCACACCGGGCAGGTCGGACAGGTACGAGAGCGTGTCCTGCCACGCGTCCTGGTCGTCGTAGGCGGTACGAACCACGAGGAAGACCGTGATCTCCTCCTCCCCCGTGGGGAAGGACGGAAGCAAGAGCTGGGAAGGGGGTCGCACTGGAGGCACCTTGCACGTAGTAAAGGGGTGGAAAGGCCTGGATAGCACGCTGCGGTGACAAAGCGCGTCACGTGCGTTCGGTAGAACACCGTGAACCGGGCCCGGCCTCCTGAAAACCACGTATCAGGGACATGCGATTCGAGAGCGGTACGTGGTGGGACCGCGTCGCGGACCGGGTCAACGGGCCAGGAGGAGGACCCCGGCGACCACCACCACCGAAGCGACGACGCGCACCGTCCCGAACCGTTCGTGGAAGAAGATCAGGCCGATGACGGCCGCGAAGACGATGCTGGTCTCACGCAGTGCCGCGATGCCGGCGACCGCCCCCGACAGTTGGGCCCACAGCACCAGTCCGTACGCGCCCGCGCTCACCGCTCCGCCCAGCAGGCCGACCTTCCACATGGGGCGCAGCTGCTCCATCAGCCTTCCCCGCCGGGTGACCAGGGCGACCAAGAGGAACACCGGTCCTTGAAGACACATGATCCAGGCGATGTATCCGGTCGGGTTCTCCGTGAGGCGCACACCGTAGGCGTCCACCACGGTGTAGGTGGCGATGGCGAGCCCCGTGGCGAAGGCCGCCAGGAGCGCCGGGGCGTGCTCTCTACGGGGCATGCCGTTCGCGAACACCAGCACCATCAGCCCCGCGGACACCGTCAGCACCCCGGCGAACTCGTTCGGCGGCAGGGCGTCACCGAACACCACCACGCCGATGAGTGCCACAACCCACGGGGCGGTGCCACGCGCCAACGGGTACACCTGCCCGAAGTCACCGGTCCGGTAGGACAGCATCAGCAGACTCAGATAGAGCACGTGCGCGACGAGTGACCCGAGCAGAACCGGCCAGGCCTCGAGCGGCGGGAGCCCGGCCACGAACAGCAGGGGCAGGGTGGCGAGCATCCCGCCGAGCCCGATGAGGGCGAACCCGAGCAGCCGGTCGGTGATGGCGTGCGCGATCGCGTTCCACGTGGCGTGCAGGAGCGCGGCCACCAGGACCGCGGCGAGGACGGGTGTGGTCATTGGACCTCTCGGGCAGGGTTCAGAGGACCCCGCAAGAGTAGGCCCCGGCCCTCGTCCTCGACCTGATCGGGTTCGCCCACAGGGTGTGGGCGGTCGATGTTCCGACTCAGGTGCGGGCGTCCGCGGGGGTGACGGCGTGGTTGCGCAGGTGCTCGTAGACGATCGACGCGCGCACGTCGGCGACCTCGGGTCGTTCGGTGAGCTTGTCCACCACGAACGCGTACAGGCTGTTGTTGTCCGGCAGGGCGACGTGCACCAGGAAGTCCTCCTCGCCCGACGTCACGAAGACCGACAGCGTTTCCGGCAGGGAACGGACCCAGTCGCGGAACGCCTCGATGTTGTGCCGCGAGGGTTTCACGACGCTCACGGTGATGAGCGCCTGGACCGGGCGACCGATCAGTTCCAGGTCCACGTCCAGCAGTGAGCCGCGAATCACACCCCTTTCCCGCAGTGCGCGGGTGCGATCGAGCGTCGTGGTGGGCGAGGCGCCCACCGCCGCGGCCACGTCGCGGTTGGTTTTCCGTGCGTCCGACTGGAGTTCGGCCAGAATCGCCGTATCTAGTTCGTCAATATCAGCCATACGCGGAGTCTATCCGTACTTAATGCGGAATGTTGAGTTCAACTCCGGAGTATGCGTAACATCTGAGAGAAAAGGTCGTATTTGGCTCGCCAGGGAGTGATCCTCTCCTGGCCGGCAGCGTCGCCCGCCGATCGACCACGCTCCGGTGCGACGCCGCACCACCGCACAACAAAGGGACGTCCCGTCACCATGAGACCTTCCTCTGCCGCGGCCGACACCGACCGATCGTCGGTGGGTCCTGTGACGAGGGGCCGCGTCCTGGCCCTGGTCGCGATCGTCTGCGCGGCGCTCAACCTGCGCCTCGTCGTCACCTCACTGTCCCCACTGCTGACCACCGTGGGCGGAGAACTCGGGTTCACCGCCACCGTCGTCGGTGTCTTCGGCACCCTGCCGCTGGTCGCCTTCGCGATCTTCGGCCTGGTCACCCCCGCGATCATGCGTCGTCTGGGCGCCGAGGCCACGGCGACCCTGAGCATGCTGCTCACCGGGATCGGACAGGTCCTGCGGGCCTTCGCCCCCGACACCGGGGCGTTGCTCGCGCTCACCGGTATCGCCCTCACCGGAGCGGCCCTGGGCAACGTCGTGCTGCCGCCGCTGATCAAGCAGTACTTCCCCGACCGAATCGCCGCGCTGAGCACCGTCCAGATGGTCGCGATCCACCTTGG
>NZ_JBEYLC010000084.1:0-20977 GCF_040635885.1 Nocardiopsis sp. NPDC006832
CGTGGTGGCCGTCGAGGCCGGCCACCACGACCGAGTCCCGGGCCACTCGGGTTCCCCGCATGTGACGAATCAGGAGACGATCGTTACCGGAAGACGCGGGGGAGGGGTGGAGAGCGGCCGGTTCCGGCCGGCCGCAACGACCTTCCAGGCAGACGGTGTGACAAGAGATGACCAAGAGGTCGCAATCGGACGAACCTTGACCGGCCTTGTGGTCAAATCGGTGCCCGCGATCAGTGAGAATGGGGGACGTGAGCCCTTCTCGACGTTCTCCTGTACCGGACAAGGCATGTATCGACGCGGTGGATCTGGCCCGCTCGGTGGCGGCGGAGGTCGGGCGACCCGAATGGGTGGGTGAGCACCTCACCGCCCAGGTCGAGGACACACGCCTGGTCACCCACTACTTCGAGTGCCTGGACCCCTCATACCCGGGATGGACCTACGCGGTCACCGTGGTGCGCGCTTCGCGTGCCAGGAACGTCACGGTCAACGAGGTGGTCCAGCTTCCCGGAGAGGGTGCGCTCATTGCACCCGAGTGGGTTCCATGGAAGGAACGAGTGCGCCCCGGCGACCTCGGCGCGGGAGACCTCCTGCCCACCGAGGAAGGCGACGAACGACTCGTCCCCGGTTACGCGCAGGTGCCCGACAGCGAACTCGACGCCGAGGGCATGGACAAGCAGATGGTGTGGGAGCTCGGACTGGGCCGTCGCCAGGTACTCTCCGAAACCGGCCGTGAACAGGCCGCGGAGCGCTGGTACAACGGCGACGCCGGACCGCGCAGCCCCGTCGCCACGGCCGCGCCGGCCCGCTGCGGCACCTGCGGCTTCATGACCCCGCTGGCCGGTGAGCTGCGCCAGATGTTCGGGGTGTGCACCAACGAGTTCGCCCCCGACGACGGCAAGGTCGTCTCGCTCGACCACGGCTGTGGCGCCCACTCCGAGGTCCGTCGACCCGGCCCGCAGAACGAGCCGGTCGGACCGGTCGTCGACGAGATGGGTTACGACCACATCGTCTTCGACGACACCACGGAACTGGAACTGGTCTCCTCCGACTCCTGAGAGTCCCACCACGGGCACGGATCCACCCGGAAAACACGAAACGAGGGCCCCGTCGCACACCGCGGCGGGGCCCTCGCACGTCCCGACCCCGTTCGCCCCTCACACCCCGGGCACCACGCGCCGCGCCGCCTCCACGGCCGGGGGACGGGGGGAGGGAGGTGGGCTAGGGTCGAGCCGACCCATTGGCTCACCTCGCCCGGATCGTGCGCGCCCACGCGCCGAACCGATCGCACCGTGTGCCCCGCGCAGGAGGAGACCATCATGGCCGAGCCGGTGACCGCGTCGGTGACCGATCCTTACGACACCGCCGAACTACGCAGACGCGTGCTGTCGGCGTGGGCGGACGCGCCCGCCCGCTTCCGGGAGGACGCCAACGCCGAAGAGGACTTCGCGCTGGGCGGCTACCGGGACCGGGTGGTGGTGGAACTGGCGCAGAACGCCGCCGACGCCGCACGACGCGCCGGGGTGCCCGGGCGGCTCCGCCTGGAACTGGCCGGCGACCGTCTCACCGCGGCCAACACCGGCGCCCACCTGACCTCGGACGGGGTGGAATCGCTCGCCACCCTGCGAGCCTCCACCAAACGCGGTGACGAAGACTCCGTGGGCCGGTTCGGGGTCGGTTTCTCCGCGGTGGCGGCGCTCAGCGACAACGTCGTCGTGGACTCAGGGCACGGGGCCGTGCACTTCTCCGCCGAACGCGCCCGCGCCGTGGTCACCGACCTGCTGGACGTCAACGGCACCCACGCCGACCTCGCGGACGAGGTGGCGCGGCGCTCCGGGCACGTACCGATGCTGAGGCTGCCCTTCCCCGCCGACGTGCTGCCGGAGCGTCCCGAGGGCGACTTCGACACGGTCGTCACCTTGGTGCTCCGGGACGAGCGGGCCCGCGAACGGGTGCGGGAACTGCTGGAGCGCACCGGTGAAGCGCTGCTGCTCGCCTTGGAGGGCCTGTCCGAGGTGCGCGTCGTGGTCGACGGCGCCGAACGACTGCTCACCCGATCCGAGGGTGACGAGGCCGCCGGGATCGACCTGGTCACCACCGGCCACAGCGACGACGGCACCCGGGTCACCCGTTGGCGGACCCTGTCCCGCTCCGGCGAGTTCGACCCCCACCTGCTCTCGGACCGGCCCACCGAGGACCGCGAACGCACCGCGTGGTCGCTGACCTGGGCCGTACCGATCGACGAGGAGGGCCGGGTCGGGGCGCTGCCCGCCGACGTCGAGAGCGTCGTGCACGCGCCGACCCCCACCGACACCGAACTCGACCTGTCGGCGGTGCTCATCGGAACGTTCCCCTTGGGTTCGGACCGTCGTTCGGTGCAACCCGGAGGCACCACCGACCTGCTGCTCACGGAGGCGGCCGACGCCTACTGCGCGTTGCTGCGCCGATTCGACCCCCGCGACGCCCTCGACCTGGTGCCCGCCACCCGGGTGGGCGGCGGTGCCATCGACGCGGTCTTCCGGGCCCATGTCGCCGAACCGCTCCTGGACACCGCGTTCCTGGTCACCGCCGTCGGACACCCCGTCGCACCGCGCGACGCCGTCCTCCTGGACACGGGCGGTTCCAGCGGGGTCCCCGAACTCGTCGACCTGCTCGCGGAGTCGGCCCCACCGCTGCTGCCCGGCACGTGGAGTCCTCGCCACCCCGCACTCGTCTCGCTTCGCGTGCGCCGCTTGGGCCTGGCCGACCTCGCCGACCTTCTCGGGGACGCCCAACGGCCGCCCTCCTGGTGGGCCTCGCTTTACAAGGCCCTGGCCACCGCGGGCACCGCCGGCGCCGACCTCGACGAACTCGGGTCCCTACCGGTGCCCTTGGCCGACGACCGGCTCGTCCGCGGTCCCCGCTCCCTGCTGTTGCCCACCGACGACTGGGCCCGGGTGGTCGACGCCGAGGGCAACCGGCTCGACCCCGCCGTCCTGGCGACCCTGGGCGTGCGCGTGGTCCACCCCGAGGCCGTCCACCCGCTCCTGTTGCGCCTGGGCGCGGTCGAGGCGGAGGCCGCCACGGTACTGGCCGACCCCAACACCGAGGGCGCCGTCCGTACGTCCCTGGACGCCGAGGACCCCGAACCGATCGCCGAGGCCGTCCTGGACCTGGTCGCCGCCGCCGGTGTCACCGTCGAGGACCTGCCCTGGCTGTCCGAGCTCGCACTGCGCGACGACGAGGACGGTTACTCCGTCGCCGCCGAACTCCTGGTCCCCGGCGCGCCGTTGGCCGAACTGCTGGTCCACGACGCCCCGTTCGGGACCGTGCACGAGGACCTCGTCCGCAGGCACGGATCCGACGCGCTGCGGGCCGTGGGCGCCCTGTGGGGGCTCACCGTGGTGCGCGCAGAGGAGGTCGCCCTGGGGGAGGACCCGGGTTCGATCTTCGACGGGGCCGCGGGGGAGGACGGTCCGGAAGGGCTGGAGGACTGGTCCGACGAGCTCCTGGAACGTCTCGGCGATCCGGAGCTGCCTCCGGTCGTCCCCGAGCTGGTGTGCGTGGCCGACCTCGACTACATCGCCGACGACGCCTGGCCCAAGGCCTTGACGATGCTCTCCTCCGGGTCCCTGCGTGCGGCCGTCACCGAACCGGCGCGGTTGTTGACGTCGGACGGCCGGGTCGTGGACACGCCCTCCTATACCGCCTGGTGGTTGCGCACCCGTGCCCTGCTGAACGATCGCGCGCCGGTGGAGCTGCGCACCGCCGACGCCGACCCCGGGCTCCTGGGCCTCTACGACGAGGTGCCCGCCGAGATCGACCCCGAGTTCGCCCGGGCCCTGGGGGTGCGCAGGAGCCTTCCCGACCTGCTCGCCGACCCCGATGGCCCCGACGACCTCCTGGGGCGACTGGCCGATCCGGCCCGGCACGTCGACCGTTCCGCGCTGCGGCGTCTGTGGACCGCCCTGGCGGATCTGGACGCCGACCGAGTCGCCCCGCCCGACCTGGTGCGGGCCGTCCGGGCCGGCTCGATCGTGGTCGCCGACTCGGATGACGCCGTGGTGGTGGACTCACCGGACCTGCTGCCCCTGTTGGAGGACCGGCCGCTGGTGTTGGCCGCGGCCGACGCCGCCGAACGGTTGGCCGACGTCCTCGACCTGGATCTGGCCTCCGAGGTCGTCACCGGGAAGGTGAACTCCACGGGGCGGATCCGCGCCGTGCCGGACGAGGCGGCGCTGTTCCTCGACGGGTCGGAGGGTTTGGACCGTACCTACCTGCACCATCAGACCCTCACCGTGGACGGGGTCGAGGTGGACTGGTACGCGGGTGACGGGACGGTGCACGCCTCCGGCACGGAGGGGCTGGCCCGGGCGCTGTGCTGGCGTGCCGGGCAGTGGTCGCGCCGCCACCTGTTGGCGGCGGTGCTGCGCGATCCGTCGGCCGCGGCGCACCTGCTCGCCGAGTCCGACCTGGATTAGGCCCCTCCCACCTCCCCGAGGATCTCGCCACCGGCCCGCTACCGGTGGCGAGATCACGGCTCAGGCGAGGGCGTCCGCCAGGCGCGGGCCCAGACCCTGCTCCGGCTCGGCCCACTCGGTGACCTCCAACGGGTCGCCGACGGACACGGCGCCGGGGGCGGTCACTGCGAACTTCGAGCAGAACGCCACGCCGCCGTCGTCCGCGCGTCGGTATCCGGCCAGGGCGCGCAACGGTTCGGGTCCGCGCTTGTCACCGGTCTCCTGGTCGACGGTGGTCACCGCGCACCGGATGCACACCTTCGCGTAACCGAGCTCCGCGGTGCCCAGGCGGACCCTGCGCACCCGGTCCTCGGTGTGCGCCTCCGGCCAGCCGGACACGATGACGTTGGGTCGGAACCGCGAGATCGGTACGGGCTCGCCCCCGGTGGCGAGGATGCGTTCGTTGAGCAGGTCCAGTGAGGACAGCGAGGCCAACACGGCGGCGTGGCCGTCGGCGAACCCCGCGGTGCCGGTGGTCAGGCCCCTGGTCTCGCGCCGGTGGTCGTCGGGCACCCGCACGAGCCTGCTGGACGAACCGAGCACCTCCGTCAACCACGCGGCGGCCTCCTCGCCCTGGTCAACGCCCTGAAAGGGGTTCCCGTGCACGGTGACGTCCAGGCGCGGGCCGTCGAGGGTGGTCTTGAGTTCGAGTGGTTCGGCCCCGGGGGTCCGCAGCGTCAGACGGGTGGCGTCGGCGTCGATCTCCGGGACGAGCCGCGCCATCCGAGGGTCCCTCCGCTGGCTGCGGAAGGTGCCGGAGTCGTCGACCACCATGAAGGAGCGGTCGTGGGCGAGACCGGCGGCGGTGACCTTGGAGGTCGACAGCGGGACGCCCGCGCACCCCTTCACGGGGTAGGTGACGAGCACGCTCACACGGGCGATGGGTTCAGGGGCCATGCGACCAAGTTAGTGGAACCACCGATCCGACCGCTCCGACCACTCCGACCCGATCGCCCTGGGCGTCGGGACCGCCCTGATGGTGCGTTCCGTCGACCGGACCGGCAGGATGGGGAGTGGCGAAAGGGGCGTTCGTGAGCGACGTGAGGAATGGGACCGAAGCACCGGTCCTGGGTCCGGCCCGAAGGTGGCTGGTCCTGGCCGCGGTCTCCGCCGGGCTGCTGCTGATCTCGGTGGACATGACGGTGCTGTACACGGCGCTGCCCACCTTGAGCGCCGACCTCGGCGCGAACGCCTCCCAGCGTCTGTGGATCATCAACGCCTATCCCCTGGTCATGGCGGGGCTGTTGCTGGGCGCCGGGACCCTCGGCGACCGGGTCGGGCACAAACGCATGTACCTGATCGGGCTGGTCCTGTTCGGGTCGGCGTCCCTGGTGGCCGCCTACGCCACGATCCCGGAGATCCTGGTCGCCGGGCGCGCCTTCCTCGCGGTGGGCGCCGCCGCGATGATGCCCGCCACCCTGTCGCTGATCCGGATCACCTTCACCGACGAACACGAGCGCGGCATCGCGATCGGCGTGTGGGGGACCATGGCCATGGTGGGCGCCGCCATCGGACCGATCGTCGGCGGGCTCCTGCTGGCGTACTTCTGGTGGGGCTCGGTCTTCCTGGTGAACGTGCCGATCGTGCTGGTGGCCCTGGTGCTGGCGGCCGTGGTCGCGCCGGGTGGCTCGGGCGGTTCCGACCACCCCTGGGACCTGATCGGTTCGGTCCAGGTGATGGCCGGTCTGGCGGGCGCGGTGTACGCGATCAAGGAGGTCACCGGGCCGGAACCCCGGGCCACGGCGGTGCTCGCGGCGCTGGTGGTCTCGGTGGCGGGTTGGTGGACCTTCGTACGTCGCCAACGAGGACGCCCCTACCCGTTGATCGACTTCGCGCTGCTGCGCGACCCGCGCATCCTCATCGGGGTGCTGGCCGCGGCCATGGCGATGTTCGCCGTCGCCGGGGTACAGCTGGTGCTGACCCAACGCCTTCAACTGGTGCTGGACCTGACCCCGTTCCACGCGGGGGCGGTGGTGGCCGCCATGGCCCTGGGCGCGCTACCGGTCGGTGTCACCGCCGGGGCGCTCCTGTCCCGTCTGGGCACGCGACCGGTGATCGGCACCGGCCTGTTGGTGACCGCGGCGGGCACGGCGTTGATCCTGTTCACCTCGAACCTCCCGCTCGCCTGGACGGTCACCGGGTTGCTGGTTGCGGGCGCCGGCACCGGGGCCGCGATGACCGCCGCCTCCGCCGCGATCGTGGGGTACGCGCCCGAACACCGGGCCGGGATGGCCTCCTCTGTGGAGGAGGTCTCCTACGAACTCGGCAGCCTGACCGGCGTGGCGATCCTGGGCAGCCTGCTCTCCGCCGTCTACGCCCGGACCGTCGCCCTGCCCGAGGGCGCCCCCGCCGAGGCGGCCGGCGGGCTGGACGAGGCCCGCGGGGTCGCCGCGGGGATGGAGGAGGACGCCGCGGCCGCACTGCTGGCGGAGGCCGTCCACGCCTTCGACAACGGCTACCGGGCGACCCTGCTCATCGCCGTCGTCGTACTGACGGCGAGCGGCCTGTTCGGATTCCTGTACAAGCGGGGGAGCGCCTCGGAGACGACCCCCGCGCAAGGGTGAGCCGCCCCCGTCGGATCAGCGGGTGACGCGGAAGAAACCCTCGGAGATGAGGGTGCGCAGCGCGTCCGGGGTGCGTTCGCGGACGGTCTCCTGGTCCTCGCCCATGAGCTCGGCGATCGCGTCCAACAGCGGACCGACCGGCATGGTGCCGTCGCAGACGCTGGCCAGGGCCGCCTCCACGGTGCCGATCCGGGCCACCCGGTGCAGGCCCTCCCGCTGCCGGAGCAGGATCTTCTCCGGGTCGGGCGCGCCCGGCACGCCCACTCGCTCCTCGACCACACCGGGTGCGAGCGCCACGTGCGCCGCCAACAGGGCGGCGTCGGTGAGCCGTCGCGCGGTCATCGATCCGTCCACCACGTCCGGCAGGTAGCGCCCCACGGGCTGCTCGATGTCGTGTCGCAGTTCCTCGACCCGGACCGTGGCGTCCTGGGCGACGTCGTTGCGCAGACTGATCCAGCCGAACCCGATGCCCTTGATGCCCTCGCGCTCGAAGTAGTCCAGCCAGGCGTCGTAGCGCCGCGTGTACTCGGGGGTCCCGTGCTCGCAGGAGTCTCGTAGCCACAGTTCCACGTACTCGGCCGGGTCCTGGACGTCGCGCTGGACCACCCAGCCAGAACAGCCGGTGCCGGTGATCCATCCACCGACCCGGTCCTCCCAGTCGTCGCCGTCGGTGTGGGTCCAGTTGGCCAGGAACTGGGCCCAGCCGCCGTCGGTGAGATGGGCGGGGGCCTGTCTGACCAGTTCGGCGCAGACGGTGTCGCCCGGCAGGTCGGACTCGCGGTAGGTGTATCGGGCCGCGTCGGGGGTGATGACGAAGGGCGGGTTGGACACGATCAGGTCGAAGCGTTCGTCCTTGACCGGTTCGAACAGCGAACCCTGGAGCAGACGGGCGTCGTGGACCCCGGACAGCGCGAGGCTGATCCCCGCCAGGTGGACGGCGCGCGGGTTGAGGTCGGTGGCCACCACCTCACGTGCCCTGGAAGCCAAGTGCAGGGCCTGGACCCCACAGCCGGTGCCCAGGTCCAGTGCGCGTTCGAAGGGCCCGTCGACCATCAACCGGGACAGGTTCGCGGAGGCCCCGCCCGTGCCCACGACGTGGTCGTGGCCGGGGACGTCACCGCTGCCGGGACGCACCTTGGGGTCGGACACCACGAAGCCCGGGCGGCCGTCCTCCAGTTCCCAGGGGCCCAGGTGCACCAGTGCTCGGACCACCTGACCCTCGGGTCCGTCGTCGACGCGCACCAGGCCGGCTTCGGCGAGTTCGTCCACGGGAAGGATGCCGCGGGCGGCGCGGAGCGGGACGGCGCCGCGCAGCCACCACAGGCGCAGCAGCAGTCCGAGGCGTTCCTCTCCGCCGGTGGCGCGCAGGGCGGGCACCAGCTGTTCGCGGGCCAAGGCCTTTGCGGCGGCGTCGCCGAGCCGGTCGCGGACCCCGGACACCGTGTAGTCGGCGTCGATGAGGATGCCGCGAAGACGGTCGGCGAGACCGCGCGGGAATTCTGTCTCAGACACTCGCCCATTATCGGGCAGGTTCACGGTGCGGCCGGCACAGGTCAGGGGGTTTCGGAACGGTCCTCGATCCTTCCGTCGGCGTGTTCGACCGTCTCTCCGCGCTTGCGGAGGAGATGGGGGATGTAGAGGAAACCGAAGACGCCGAGGGCGATTCCGGTCACACAGACACCGATCCACCAGCGTTCGGAGTCGGGCAAGGAGTCGCCCATGACGAGCAGCACGATGAGCGCGACCGCCCACGCGCCGGTACCGATGGCGGCCGGCACTCGGTAGTCGGTCTCGTGAACTTCCGGGTCTGGTCGGCGAGGTTTGCGCACGGGTTCAGGCTATCCGGTGCCGCCGGTCCGAGGGGGAGGATGCGTCGTGGGAGGTCGGAGCGGAGATGCGTTGCTCACATTTGGAGATCCGATCATCCGATCACATGGCGATTTGTACAAAACTGGAGTGACTCCAGAGGATGCTGTTGTACGAATATGCAACTAATCTGGCGCACAATCCTTGATGTCCCGTAACACGAGCAGGTCAGGCTGACGACGTGAACGCATCGAATCCATCCCCCACCGACGAACACACCAGACGGCCCACGGGGCCGATCGACCGCTACTTCAAGATCACGGAACGTGGTTCGACCCTCGGAACCGAGATCCGAGGCGGCATGGCGACCTTCTTCGCCATGGCCTACATCGTGGTCCTCAACCCACTGATCATCGGCACCGCCGAGGACGTCAACGGGGACACCCTGGGGCTCCCGGGCGTCGCCGCCATGACCGCGCTGGTGGCGGCCCTCTCCTGTGTCCTCATGGGTGTGGTCAGCCGCTACCCGTTCGCCATCGCCGCGGGTATGGGCCTCAACGCGGTCGTCGCTTACGGGATCGCCCCCCTGATGTCCTGGGCGGACGTCTTCCTGCTGATCATCGTCGAGGGCGTCCTGCTCTTGATCCTGGTGATCACCGGGTTCCGTACCGCCGTGTTCGCCGCGATCCCGCCCGGCCTCAAGGTCGCGATCGCCGTCGGTGTGGGTCTCTTCCTCGCCCTGATCGGCCTGGTGAACGCCGGCTTCATCCAGGCCGGTGACGGCACCCTGGTCCAGTTGGGCAACGGCGGCCTCAACGGCTGGCCCATCCTGATCTTCGTCATCGGTCTCCTGGTCAGCATCGCCCTCTACGTGCGCAACGTCCGAGGTGCCCTGCTCCTGGGCATCGTGGTCGCCACGGCCCTCGCCATCGTGGTGGAGACCCTGCTCGGTGACGGCGGGGAGGGCCTCGGCTGGGCGCTCACCGTTCCCAGCATTCCCACCAGCGTGGACGACCTCGTGGCGGTGCCCGACGTCTCCCTTCTCGGCCTCTTCACCGAAGGCGGGTTCAACATCGCCGAGCGGTGGTCCGACGTCGGTGTCGCCACCGTGCTCATGCTGATCTTCACGCTGCTCCTGGCGGACTTCTTCGACACCATGGGCACCATGGTGGGTGTCGCGCACCAGGGTGGCCTGGCCGACGACGACGGCAACATCGAGGGCACCCGTGAGGTCCTGGTCGCCGACTCCGTGGGCACCATCCTCGGTGGTCTGGGTTCGGCGTCGGTCGCGACCCTGTACGCCGAGTCCGCCGCGGGTGTCGGTGAGGGCGCCCGTACCGGTATCGCGCCGATCGTCACCGGTGCGATGTTCATGATCGCGACGCTCTTCACCCCGCTGGTGAGCCTGGTGCCCTTCGAGGCCGCCACACCGGTGCTGGTGATCGTGGGCTTCATGATGCTCACCCAGGTCACCAACATCGACTTCAAGGACCCGGCGATCGGCATCGGCTCCTTCCTGGCGATCATCATGATGCCGTTCACCTACTCGATCGCGAACGGCATCGGGTTCGGTCTGCTCGGCTTCGCCTTCGTCATGTTGGTCACGGGGCGCGCGCGCCGAGTGCACCCGCTGCTCTGGCTCATCTCGGTGGTCTTCCTGATCCACTTCGCGGAACCGGCGATCTACGCCCTGATCGGCTGATCCCGCCGCGGATCGAACCGCGTTCCCCGTCACACGTGGGGTCGTCCCACGGGTGACGGGGAATGGAAGCGGCGGTGAACGGCGTTGACCCGAGTGATGAGTCAACGCCGTTTACTTCTTTGTTCCCGTACCTCCGCCACGATGCTGGTTTCAGCCCCCCTCCACGGGTTCGCCCGACAGGGGAGGGGATGATGCGACGTATCGCGATGTTCCGTTCGCTGGGCGTGCGCAACTACCGGATCTACGCCTTGGGCCAGCTCGTGTCCAACCCCGGCACCTGGATGCAGCGCATCGCCCAGGACTGGCTGGTGCTCCAGCTCAGCGGCGGAAGCGGTATCGCGCTGGGCATGACCACCGCCCTACAGTTCCTGCCCATGCTCTTCTTCGGGCTCTGGGGCGGCGCCATGGTCGACCGTTTTGACAAGCGTCGCCTGCTGGTCCTGACCCAGGCCGCCATGGGCGTATTGGCCGTGGCGCTCGGTGTGCTGGCCACCCTCGGCGCCGCCGAGGTCTGGCACGTGTACCTCTTCGCCTTCGGCCTCGGCATGATCACCGTGCTCGACAACCCGGGGCGGCAGGCGTTCGTCCCGGAGATGGTCGACCGCGACCTGCTGCCTAACGCGATCGCCCTGAACAGCGCCAGCTTCCAGCTCGGACGGGTCACCGGGCCCGCCATCGCCGGTCTGTTGATCGGCCTCATCGGCAGCGGCCCCGTGTTCATGATCAACGGCGCCTCGTTCGGTTTCACGATCGTGGCGCTGCTGATGATCCGCGCCGGTGAGCTCAACTCCACCGACCGCGTGCCGCGCGGCAAGGGCCAGATCAGGGAGGGGCTGCGCTACATCGGTGGCAGACGCGACCTCGTCGTGCTGTTGGCCTTGGCGGCTTCGGTGCAGTTCTTCGGCGCCAACAGCCAGAACCAGATCGCGCTCATGGTCAACAACGTGTTCGAGAGCGGAGCCGAGGCGTTCGGAGTGGCCGCCGCGGCCCTCGCGGTGGGCGCGCTCGCGGGCGCGCTGTTGGCCGCCCGACGCGAACACCCACGGCTGCGACTGGTGCTCATCGGTTCGATGGGCTTCGGGGTCACCCAGTTGATCGCCGGGTTCATGCCCGGCTACGTGGCGTTCGTCGTGGTCCTGGTCCCCATGGGCGTGCTCTTCATGACCTACGTGACCACCCTCAACGCCACCTTCCAGCTCAGCGTCGACCCTCGGATGCGAGGACGGGCGATGAGCATGTTCCTGTTGGTGTTCATGGGCGTGGCCCCGATCGGCGCCCCGGTGGTGGGCATGCTCGCCGACGCGTTCGGCCCCAGGGTCAGCCTCATCGTGGGCGGTGCGGTCACCATGGTCGTGGTCGCCGTGCTCTCGGCCATGCTCCTGCGGATCAAGGGCGTCCACGCGCGCGAACTGCTGCCGGCCCGCCGGCGCGGCTCCACCGGAGTCGCGGCCGACCCCGAATCAGGTACGGCGTCCGGTTCGCCGGAGGTTCCCGAGACGGATCGACGGGGTGTTCCCGAGGCGGACCGCGTCGCGGCACCGGAGGGGGCGTGGGGGGTCAGGCGGTGACCACCCGCGTGACCATGGACACCGAACTCACCACCAACAGCACCAGGACGGTGCGGCGGAAGAGTTCGGCGTCCAACCTCCGGAACAACCGTTCCCCGGCGAAGGTGCCGAGCAGCAGGGCCGGAACACCCACCGCCACCAGGCCGCCCACCTGCGGGGTCAGCTGACCGCCGAACCCGAACCCCACCAGCGTCGCCGCACTCGTGACGGAGAACGCCACCGCCAGCGTGGCGCGTTGGATCCTCGGTGGGAGATCGGCCAGCCGGGACCCCTGGAGGCCGGCCACCAGGAGCGGCCCGTCGATCGCGGTCGCGGCGAAGGACGCACCGGAGAGCACGCTCATCCCCGCCACCGCGCCCATCCCACCGGGCACCCGTACCCGCAGCCCCACCAGCAGGGTCCCCACGACCACCGAGAGCGCGATCAGCAGCAACAACGTCGACTCGGGCACGACGTTGAGCGCCCACAGACCGAACGGGACCCCGACGAGCACACACCCCGACAACAACACAGAACCCTTGCGGTCCACGTGCGCCCGGTCGCCGATCGCCACCCACAGGTTCAGCGGAACCGACAAGGTCGCGGCGAGCACCACCGAGGTCACCGGGTCCAACAGCAGCGCCAGCAAGGGGACGGACACCAGGGCGAAGCCGAACCCGGCGGTGATCCGGACCAGCGCCGCCAAGGTGAGCACGACGAACACACCGGCGAGGACGAACATGGGGCGGCTCACGGGGAAGAGTTCGGAGGGGACCCGGCGACCCTAACCCGAGCAGGACGTTTCGCCTACGAGAGGAGGGGATGACCCCATGAGGTTGTTCGTCGCGCTGTGGCCTCCCCGGGAGGTCCTGGACGCACTGGGCGAGGCCGTGCGCCGAGGACGTGGGCACGAACCGGGGTTGCGCTGGACCCGACGCGAGGAGTGGCACCTCACCCTGCTGTTCCTCGGTGAGGTGGCCGACGAACGCGCCCCCGGGCTCGCCGACGCGCTGGAGCGCGCCGTCCACGGCCACCCCGCACCCGACCTGGCGCTCGACGGTTGGGGCGCCTTTCCCCGAAGCGACGGTCCCGCCTCGGTGTTCTGGGCGGGAGTGACCGGCCCACTGGAAGGGCTCGTCCACGACCTGACCGCGGTCGCGCGCACGAACGAGGTGCCCGTCGCGTCACGTCCCTTCGTGCCGCACCTCACCCTCGCCCGCGCCCGCCCACCGCGTTCCCCCGCCCAGATCCTGCACGCGCTGGGACACCCGCCTCGGATCGGTTGGCGGGCCGATCGAATCGACCTGGTGGAGAGCCGGCCCGGAAGGGCGGACCGCTACCGGACCGCCCGGACCTGGCGACTACCCTGGGATGGCGAATCCCAACGAGCACCGGAGCGCGGCACGTCATGAGCATGCTGACCAACAACCGCAAGCAGCGCTGGCTGCTGCCAGTGGTGCTCGCCTCGATCATGGCGATCGTGATCCTGGGCGCCCTCCTCGGCTGACCGGGCCGGGCCCGACCGAGGCGCGACTTGACCCTGACACCTGTGTCAGGGTTTTAGCGTTCCGGCATGTCCTCACGCACACCACGTCCGGGGTGGCTGCTCTGCCTGACCCTGGCCGCCTTCGCCGTCGGTACCGACGACCTGCTCATCGCCGGACTCCTCCCCGTCATCGCCCAGGACCTCCACGTGGGCACGGCCGCGGCCGGACAGCTGGTCACGGTCTTCTCGATCACCTACGCCGTCGCGGCGCCGCCGTTGGCCGTGGCCACGGCCCGCCTGCCCCGACGCGCCCTGCTGCTCGGCGCGCTCGCCCTGTTCGCGCTGGTCAACCTGATCACCGCCCTGGCTCCCGGGTACGTCGCGCTGATGGCGCTGCGGGTCTGCGCCGCGCTGGTGGCGGCCCTCATCACCCCGGTGGCCTTCGCCATGGCGGCGGGGCTGTCCGCGCCCGAACGCACCGGTCGCGCGGTCGGAATGGTGGCGGCGGGCCTCACCGTGTCGCTGTTCCTGGGGGTGCCGGTCGGCACGGTGCTCGGTGCCGCCTTCGGTTGGCGCGCGGCCTTCGTGGCGGTGGCCGTCCTCACCTGCCTCGTGCTGGCCGCTTCGGCCGTTCTGCTGCCCTCACTCCCCGGATCCTCGCAGACGGGCCCGCGTGAGCAGTTCAGGGCGTTGGCCCGTCCCGCGATCCTGTTCTGCGTCACCGGGACCGTCCTGGGCGCGAGCTGCGGTTTCATGACCTACACCTACGTCGCTCCGGTCACCGTGGACCTCACCGGTTCCTCGGGCGTGGTCCTGGCTCCCCTGATCGCCACGATCGGTGTGGCCGGCGCGCTCGGCACCCTGGCGTGCGGGCGGGCCACCGACCGGTGGGGCGCCGACCGGGTCCTGTTGGTCACCTTCGTCGGGATGGTGGCCACCAGTGTCGTCCTGGCGCTCCTCGCCCCGCTGACCGATGGAGGGCTCCCGGTGTGGGCCCTGGGCGGGGTCTTCGCGGTGTGGGGTTTCGCCGCCTGGGGTTTCGCCGCGCCCATGAGCGCCCGACTGCTCCGCCTGGCCGGGGACGCCGGCACCGAGGCCCTCGCCCTCAACACCGGCGGACTCTACGTGGGCACCGCGGTTGCGAGCATGGTCGGTGGGGCGGTGGTGGCCTCCTCCGGGGGCGCGGCGGTGCCCGCGGCCGCCGCGGTCATCGGACTCGTGGCCCTGGTGGTGATGGTCCTGTCCGTTCGCCGATACCCCACCGAGGTTCCCGAGCCCCTGGTCCGCCAGGGGAGCGGAGCCTAGTCTGGGACGGATGGTGACGGCGACGGGACACGGAGGATCCATGCGCATCGGAGAACTCGCCGAACTCAGCGGCGCCAGCGTGCGCTCCCTGCGTTACTACGAGAAGCGAGGACTCCTGGCCTCCGAACGGGCCGAGAACGGCTACCGCGAATACGGACCGGACGCGGTCGACCGGGTCCGCAACATTCGGTTGCTCCTGGAGTCCGGGCTGACCTCCGAGGACATCGGGGAACTGCGGGCCTGCCTCGAACTGGACCTGATCCGCGAACCCGACTGCGCCGCGGCCGTCGCCCTCTACGAGCAAAGGCTCCGGGCGGTCCGCGAACGCATCGACGCGCTCTCGGCGACCGAGGAACGTCTCGAACGTCGCCTGGCCGAGAACCGCGGGGCGTAGAGGCGCGGAACGTGGGAGGGCGCGATCGGACTCAGGCGGTGGTGGTGGCCAGACCGACCGCGTGGGCGACGAGCGCGGCGTTGTCGTAGGCCTCCGTGCCGTCCGGCAGTCGCATCGTGTCCTCCAGGCCCATCCGGACGTCGTACCCGGCGTCCAGGGCGGCCTCCAACATCGGCCACGCTGTGGCGTCCGCTCCGTGCAGCAACCGCGGCGTGCGCACCCTCGCACGGTCCAGCAGGGTGTTGATCGCGTCCGCGTTGCGCCGCGCGTCCTCGATGGCCACCTGGGTGGGCTCCACCAGCACGGTGGCGACCTCGATCCCGGTGGCCACCAGGATCCGGGCCGCGTCCACCGTCCACACCCCGGCCTCCACCTCCACGCGGCGATCGCCCAACAGGTGGATCAGGTCCACCGACCCCGCCTCGTGCAGGTTCACCGAAACCGAGTCGGGCAGGGTGGGTGACGCCCACCTCTGCACCAGGTCGTAACGTCTCCACGGGTCCGACTCGGCGGAGAGGGACGTGGTCAGGGACACCGGGACGTCGGGGCCGTCGGCCCGTAACCGCTCCATCAGCGCCGACACCACGGACGGCTCCAGCGACTCGGCTCCATTCGGATCGCGTGGGTGAACGTGGAGGGCGGTCGCACCCGCTTCCACCACGGAGTGGGCGTCGGCGACGAGTTGGTCGACGGACACGGGCAGGGAGGGGTGGGCACCCGGGCGGCGATCACCGTTGAGACAGGCGACGATCCTCATAGGACTCTCCTTACGGCGCTCTGTAAGCCGAATGTGCCCGTTCGCGCCCGGGTGCAAGCCACTTGTGCCCGCCCCTGGCAGGATGGCCGGTATGAGAACTCCTCTGGCCCTCTGCGCGGCTGCCCTGTTCCTCCTCGCCTCCGCGGTGCCCGCCGCGGCTGAGACGGAGCTTCCCGAGGACGGGGACGGGGGGACGGACTACCCGCGCGGTGGGGAGGGGCCGGAGGGGTCGGAGATCGCCTTCGAGTTCGAGGACCCGCGCATCTCCGAGTCCAGCGGGTTGGCCCCGTCGCTGCGCCACGAGGGCGTGTGGTGGACGCACAACGACAGCGGTGACCACCCCAGCGAGGTGTACGCCGTGAACGAGGACGGGGAGACCGTCGCCACGGTCACCCTGAACCTGGAACGTCGTGACTGGGAGGCCGTCAGCGTCGCCGAGGGGCCGGAGGGGGAACCGACGGTGTTCGTCGGCGACATCGGCGACAACTTCGGCGGCGGCTGGCCGAACATCCGGGTGTACCACTTCGCCGAACCCGAGGTCCTGGGCGACATGGTCCTGGATCCGGCGGTGCTGACCTTCACCTACGAGGACGGCGGTCGCGACGCCGAGGGCATGATGATCGACCCGCGCGACGGGCATCTGTACGTGGTCTCCAAGGAGTTCTCCGGCGGTGTGTACGCGGCCCCCGAGAACATGGACCCCGAGGGGGAGAACGTGCTGGAGCGGGTCGACTCCGCGCCCCTGTTCGCCACCGACGCCGCGTTCAGCGCCGACGGCACCCGTTACGCCATCCGTACCTACTGGGGCGTGACGATCTACGACTCCGCGGACGGTGTCCCGGGTACTTCCGTGGGCTCCTTCGACCTGCCGGAGAGCGACCAGGGCGAGTCGATCGCCTTCACCCCGGAGGGAACCGGGCTCATGGCCGGCACCGAGGGCGAACACGCCCCGGTCTGGCGGGTGCCGTTGGAAGGGGACCAACGGCCCGAACACGCGGTGGTGGACGAACCGGCGGAGTCGTCCCCGGACACCCCGGAGGGGGCGACCGAGGACGTCGAGGAGGAACAGGGCGCGGCCATCGGCTCCACCCCGCTCATCCTCGGGGGCGTCGCCGTCGCGGTCGTGTTGATCGGCGCCATCACCTGGCTCGCCCGCCGAGGCTGAGTCGGATTCACGGGGCCTCGGCCCGCCGTTCGCGCAGGGCGCGGACCTTGGCCCGGTTCCCGCAGCGTTCCATGGAACACCAGCGGCGCTTGCCCGGCCGTGAGGTGTCCACGAACAGCAGTCGACAGTCGTGCGCGGAACACTCCCGGACACGGTGGGCGTGGTCACCGGTGAGCAGGTCGATGGCGTCGCGGGCGAACTCCGACAGGGCCTGTGCGGCGTCGCAGGGCAGAACCCAGGTGGTGTTCCCGTCACCGAGCAACCGGGGCGCGAGCGGCGGATGCTCCGCGGCCGCGTTGATCCGTGCGACGTCCGCTTCGTCGGGAGGCTCCGGCAGGGCGCGCAGCGCGCGGTGGAGGGTGTCGCGCAGCTCCCGGGCGTCGCGGAGCTCGGCCTCGGTGACCCGGACCCGGGCGGGGTCGAGGCGCAGGCCGCAGTCGGCCAGCCAGCGCGCCAGGTCGTCGGGTTCGCGCAAGGCCTCCCACCTGGCGAAATCACCGGGGCCGCCGGTGACCAGCAGCTCCAGGCACAGGCTCCCCGGGTCGAAGAGGTAGGCGGAACCATCGGACGGTGTCATCGGCAAGCCGGTTGTGCTCTGTCTCACGTAACCAGTATAACTGGAATCAGAGGTCGGGGTAGGGTCCCGTCCCTGATCGGAGGAGTTGGACGATGGCTCTCGACTACCAGATCGTCGTGGACTGTGCCGCGCCGCTCACGCTCTCCCGCTTCTGGGCGGCGGCGATGGGTTACGAACCGGAGGACAACAGCGCCCTCATCGAACACGTGCTCGCTCAAGGGTTGGCAGGGGAGGACGACTACACGGTCGTCGACGGGCGCAAGGCCTGGCGCACGATCGCGGTCATCCGTCATCCGGAGGACCCCGTGCACGAGTTCACCGGTGCCGGCCTGGGGCGACGCATCCTGTTCCAGCAGGTGCCCGAACCCAAGACGGTCAAGAACCGGATGCACCTGGACCTACGGACGGCGCCGGGGGAGCGTGACGTCGAAGTGGCTCGTCTGGAGGGACTGGGCGCCGTCTCCGTCGCCGTCGTCGAGGAACCCGGGGCCTCACACGTGAGCATGAGGGACCCAGAGGGCAACGAGTTCGACGTGCAGTAGTCCTCACCTGCTCGGCTGAGAGGCCGTGAAGTGGTTCTCATGCCTGGTCGTGTCCTGTTTTCCTCCCGAACCCCGGCCGCACCGCTCTCCGTGCGCCGGTGCGGCCTTTGGAAGTGGGTTCTGGTGGGTCAGCTCAGGAGGGTGATCAAGGGTTGGGCCATGGCGCCGGCCAGTGCGGCCAGGGCGTAGCCGGTCAGCAGGTGGCCGATCCGGCGGCGGGGTTTGCGGTGGCTCGCCGGACGGTGCGGCCGGTCCGACCTGCGTGGGAGCGGCGGGGGCGGCACTTGTTCTCGGCGGGGGCGCGGGATCGGTAGCGGATGGGCGGGCTCGCGGTCCGGGTCCGGGGCCGGGGCTCGGTCGGGCACCTGGTCATGCCACCAAGGGAGCGGTTGGGGCCGGTCGGGTTCTTCGGCCCGTCGTGTGGCGGCGATCCGCATCCATTCGGGTAGGTCTCCGCGTTCGAGTCGGCGGCGGAGTCCGGGGGTGTCGGGCATGTGGGCCAGGAGGGCACGTTCCCTGGGGGTACGGCCCAGCGAGACCAGCGGCGGGAGTGACGTGGGGCCGGTTTCGTTGCTCTGGGGGGTGTCGATCGGTGCCGGTCGTGGTGCCGATGTCGTTGCCGGGCGGCTTCCCGGGCGGTGTGGGGTGTGGCTGAAGCGTCGACCCCGGGGTGCGTCCAGCACCCGGCGCAGGTCCATGGGGATGGTCGCGTTGCTCATCGCCCACCCCCGCAGACGCAAGTGGTGGTGGACGCGGGCGTGGGGTAGGTGAACTCGGCCCACAGCACGGTGCCGAGCGCGGCGGGCAGAGACGGGTCGGTCCAGCGCTGGGTGCCCCACTCGCTCGCCAGTTGGTGGATGAGCAGCAAGCCGCGCCCGGACTCGGCCTCTTCCCATTCCTCCACCGAACCCCGGACCGGCGGGCACAAGGGCTGGGTGTCCAGGGGTCCGTCGTCGATGACCGATAGGCGCACGGTGGTCTCGCGGCCCATGACGATCGGGGTGGAGAGCAGGCGGACCACTGTGCCGCCAGGACGCTGAGAGCGGGAGTGCGTGACGGCGTTGGCGAAGGCCTCGCTGCCGCACAGCTCGATGTCCTCGCACAGGGAGCGGGGTACCCCGGCCAGGGCATGCAGGTCAGAGCGCAGTTCCGCCCGGAAGCGGGTGCAGGTGGAGCGGGTTCCGGGGTAGTGGCGGGCTTGCCAGCGCCGCCCCGGGTAGGCGGGCGTGGGGATTTCAGGGACAATGGACATGTCGGCAACTCCTGCTTGAAGGGTTGGTTGTCGGCCCGGCTCTGGCGGGTGTCATCAGCACCTGCCAGAGCCCTTTTCGTGTGCGGAACCGGTCGCCAGCTCCACTAGCTCTATGGTGATACACCAGAGACAAAAAATCCATGTATTGGAAAAAACAAGAGTCGTATATCCGAAAAGTGTATTTTGCGATTGCTGGAATAATGGGGCAGGTCCACTACATGCACGAGGAGACAGCCGTGGCCCAGGGTTCCCCCGTTCGCCGCCGTCATCTGGTCAGCCAGCTCAAGCGGCTCCGCGCACATGCGAAGCTGTCGCAGGAGGAAGTCTCCAAACGCATGGGCTGGGACCCCGGAAAGATCATCAGAATCGAGACCGGCAAGTTCATCCGCCTGAACTCGGCCGACGTCTCCGAGCTGTGCCGCCTCTACGGCTCCACCGATGAACTACGCGAGGACCTGGTCGACATCGCCAAAGCCTCGCGCACGCAGAAGCCCTGGTGGTTCCAGTACAAGGACGTCAGCATCGGAGCCTTCTACGGCCTGGAGCATGAGGCGGCCAAGATCCAGCACTACACAGTCGGCCTGATCCCCGGCCTGCTCCAGCACCCGGACTACATCGAGGCGATGATGGCCCGGGGCTTCGTCCCAGATCAGGAAGAGCGCAGTCGGCGGGTGGAGGCGCGTATGCAGCGCCATACGAATGTCCTGCAACGGGAAGCGCCTCCACGCATCTGGATGATCTTGGACGAATCCTGTCTGCGCTGCGTCATCGGCGGACCCGAGGTCATGGCCGTCCAGCTCGACCACCTGTTGACCCTCTCAGCGCGCGCCTCGACCAATATCCAGGTGCTACCGGCATCCGTGGGCATGTCCCGCACCTATGGGTTCTCGCTGCTCACCTTCGAGGAGAACGACCGCGCGTTGTTCGTCGATGTTCCCCCGAACGGGTTGTTCTTCGAGGACCAAGCGGACATCGTGGAACACGAGATAGCTTTTGACCAACTACAGGCGTCCGCGCTCTCCACCTCCGAGTCGCAGACCCTCCTCAAGACGCTGATCGACGAATATAGAAGGCCGTCATGACTCCGAATACGACCACCGACGAATCCTTCATCCCCGCCGTCCCTTGGCACAAGGCGAGTTACACGAACGACCGTGGAGAATGTGTCGAGGTCGCGGAGGGGCCGATCACCGGGGTTCGCGACACCAAGCACCGTGAACTCGGAGCGCTCTTCTTCTCCAGCGGCGAGTGGGAGTCCTTCCTCCACACCGCCAAGCGCGACCTCGGCTGACGAAGCCCCCACAACCGTCGCGGGTGGGGCGCAGAGGCCCCACCCGCAACGGTGGTCTTGTACTTGTGGTCGACTCCGGCGCCGGAGTCGACC
>NZ_JBEYLC010000085.1:0-20203 GCF_040635885.1 Nocardiopsis sp. NPDC006832
GCCCAGGCCGAGCTTGCCGGGGGACAACGAGGTGGTCGCCTCCACGGCTCCGGGCAGGTCGAGCATGCCGGCGCCCTGGCGGTGGACGTTGTCGAGCACGCCCATGTCCGGGTCGCCCCACCACATGGTCGGGTCCGCGGAGTTCTGGAGCACGTCGCGTACGTCGTGGGCGTCCAGGTCGGGCCGGGACTCCAGGACCAACGCGACGCCGCCCGCGACGTGCGGGGACGACATCGAGGTGCCGCTGACCGTGGCGTAGCCGCCTTTGGCCATGGGGTAGGTGGAGTTGATCAGACCGCCCGGGGCGCCGATGTCCGGCTTCAGGGACAGGTCGGCGCCCAGACCGTAGGAGCTGAAGCTGCTGATCAGCCCGCCGGTCGGGTTCGGGATGGTGGTCTCCTCACCGGTCCAGGTGAGGGTGACGCTCTCGCCGGACTCCAGGAGCTCCAGGAGGTGCGCGCCGGACTCGTCGGAGACGCCGACGGAGAAGGCACCGCGGTCGACGATGCCGCCGCCCGCGAACATGCCGGGCAGGTTGTTGTAGACCACGACACCGGTGGCGCCCGCGTCGACGGCGGCGTCGTACTTCTCGGTGAAGGTGCACTCGCCGCGGACCATCAGCGCGGTCTTGCCCTCGGGGTCGCCTTCGAGTTCGTCGCCCGCGGCCAGACAACCGCGGCCGATGTCCACGATCTCGTCGGTCTCCCCGGACGTCGGTGGAAGCGTGGCGTCGTCCATCTCCATGTAGGCGACGGTCTCGCCGCTCTGGGTGACCTCGGCCGCGGCCGCGCGGATGTGCGTGTTGTCGTAGGCGGCCACCCCGATGACGTCCTCGCCCAGACCGGGCGCGCCCGCGGAGTACAGGCCGGTGGCGCCCTCGTTGCCGATGGAGGCGACCACGACCATGCCCTCGTCGACCAGTCGGTCGGAGGCGACGGCGGTCGGGTACTGCGGCCAGGAGTGCGCGGAGCCGATGCTCATGTTGAGCACGTCCATGTCGTCGGCCAGGGCCTGCTCCATGGCGGCGATCATGATGTCGGACGTGGTGGAACCGGCGCAGCCGAACACCTTGTAGGCGCCGAACTCCACGTCGGGCGCCACACCGGTGACCTGGCCCTGGGCGCCGACGATGCCGGCGACGTGGGTGCCGTGCCCGTTGCAGTCCTGTGGGTCGTCGTCGGGGATCGGCTCGGCGTTCTCGGGGTCGCCGGCGTTGAAGTCGTCACCGACGAAGTCGTGGCCGGTCACCACGCGTTCGGATGGGAACCCGCCGGGGCCGCCCAGGTCGGGATGGGTGTAGTCGACTCCGGTGTCCATGATGGCCACACGCAGTCCCTCGCCGGTCAGACCGAGCTCGCTCTGCGCGATGTCGGCGCCGGTCATGCCCAGGGCCGTGTCCATCTCGGGCTCGTTGTCGGCGATCTCGGGGATCTCGTGCCGCATGACCGGGTGAATGGCGGCCACACCGGGGATCTCCCGGGCCGTTCCGATCTGATCGTCCTCCATCTCCACGGAGACGCCGTTCCACAGTTCGGTGAAGGAGTGGCGTTCGGTGTACTCAAGGCCGTGTTCTCGGGCCTCGGCGTGGAATTCGGTGTGTTCGTCGTCGACACGGGCGACGGAGGTGCCCTCGGTGGTGGGTGGGCCTTCGAGTTCGATGAACCACAGGTCCTGGACCTGGTGGGTGAGCTCGCCGTTGCCCGCGGTGGGGGCGGGGTGCAGGGGAGCGAGCCCCTGTTCCTCGTCCGCGGTCGCGGGTGTGGCCGCCACCAGGCCGGCGATGAGTGTCAATCCGGCCAATGGGGCCAGGCGTGATCGGTGGGGTGCCACCTTGTCAACACATCCCTTCTCGTGCGCGCCTCAGGACAGCGGGGGAATCGACGACCCACCGGGTATGGAGTGCACACACGGAGGGGATACGCCGGAAGTGTCCGTATTGGGAGGATCGGCGCGCATGGCAACGAGATCATTGCCGTGTGCGATGTGGGGTGTCAATGTTCATTCAGACTCAATATGGCCACATGGCGTGACGAAGTGCCGTGAGTTTCCTCCGGGGTTGCAATGGTTTATAAAACGGACGGAAGACGTATTTCGTCTTAATGTCCATGAAAACGGTTGGGTTGGCTTCCGGAGCCGGAACGTGACCGTTTCACGAAAACGACCGTCCGTAACGAAGGACACGCAGGTCGGAGTGGTCGCACACGCCCGAGTCGGTCCCCAAGTACCGCGCAGTAGAGTTGGACGCGCTGTGCCGTCCCACCCGGGTCGGTACCAGCCGGTGTCGATCGAGCGAAGTCCGGCAGGCGGCCACATCCGGCCGCCGGATCCGGCGCTGTCCCGCAACTGTGAAGCCCCGCCGAGCGCGGGGACGAGCCAGGTCGCCTCGCCGACGCCGACGTCCCCTGTCCTCGTGGGAAGGACCGGCCGTCCCGATCTGGGCCGTGCTCCTCCCCGCACGCACTCGAAGGAGCACCGTGCGGATCGCCCGCCAGCTTCCCATCGCCCTCTTGGGCGCCACGCTCGCCCTCACCGCCTGCGGTACGGACGACCCCGAACCGGAGAACACGGAGGAGACCACCGAGACCGCGTCGGCGGAGTGCGGTGTCCCCGAGCCCGCCGAGCGTACCGAGATCGGTGACGGCACCTTCCCGGTCACCGTCGACGACTCCGTCGGCGAGGTCACCCTGGAAGAGGCGCCCGAGCGCATCGTCTCGCTCTCCCCCAGCACCACCGAGTCCCTCTTCGCCATCGACGCCGGCGACCAGGTCGAGGCGGTCGACGAGTACTCCTACTACCCCGAAGAGGCCCCCACCACGGACCTCAGCGGCTACACCCCCAGCGTCGAGGCCATCAGCGAGTACGACCCCGACCTGGTCATCCTCTCCGACAGCGCCATCGACAGCGTGGAGCAGCTCGACGCCGTGGACATCCCCACGCTCGTGCTGGGCGACGCCGCCGACCTGGAGGACGTCTACGCCCAGATCCGCCTGCTCGGCGAGGTCACCGGCAAGACGGAGGAGGCCGACGCGGAGGCCGACCGGGTCGAGACCGATTTCAACGCCGTCGTCGAAGAGGCCTGCGGAGCCCTGGGTGACACCGAACTCACCTTCTACCACGAGCTCGACGACACCCTGTTCTCCGTCACCTCCGCCACCTTCGTCGGTCAGGTCTACGACGCGTTCGGCCTGGTGAACATCGCCGACCAGACGGACGACACCGAGAGCGGCGGCTACCCGCAGCTGTCCACCGAGTTCGTGGTGGAGGAGAACCCGGACCTGATCTTCCTGTCCTACGGCGACGAGTCCGCCGTCGAGGACGTGGCCGAACGCCCCGCCTTCGACACCGTCACCGCGGTCGAGAACGACGCCGTGCACCTGCTCGACGAGGACACCTCCTCCCGCTGGGGACCGCGTGTGGTCGACTTCGCCGAGACCGTCGGCGAAGCCGTCCAGCAGAGCGCGGGCGAGTAGAGGAAGGGCGGAGGTAGGGCGGTGAAGGGCTTCGGGGTCCCGTTCGGGTGGTTGCTGGCCGGCGTGGTCGTGCTGTGCACGGCCGCGGTGTTCGGCGTCTCGGCCGGGGCGGCCTCCCTGACCGCCACCGACATCCTCCGCCACTTCGTCGGTCTCCTGCCCTTCGGCTGGGTGGAGTCACCCCTGACCGAACGGCAGGAGGCACTGCTCATGGAGCTGCGCCTGCCCCGAGTGGTGATGGGCGCGATCGTCGGCGCACTCCTGGCCACCGCGGGCGGCGCCTACCAAGGGGTCTTCCGCAATCCACTGGCCGACCCCTTCCTGCTCGGTGCCGCCGCCGGCGCCGGGCTGGGAGCCACCATGGTCATGGTGTTCGGCGGCGACCTCGTCGCCGACCCCCGGGCGCTGGTCCCCGTGGCGGCCTTCGTCGGCGCGCTCCTGGGGGTGGCCGCCGCCTACGCGCTCGGTTCCACCGCCGGAGGAGGGGGCACCGCCGCTCTGGTGCTCGCCGGGGTGGCCGTCTCCTCCTTCCTGTCCGCGGCGCAGACCCTCGTCCAACAGATGGGCATCGACCAGCTCCAACGCATCTACGCGTGGCTGCTCGGTGGCCTCGGCCGGGGCGGCTGGGACGACGTGCGGCTCATCGCCCCCTACGCCGCGGTGGGACTGGCCGTGCTGCTGCTGTCCGGTTACCTGCTGGACATGCTGGCGCTGGGCGACGACAAGGCCGTCAGCCTCGGCCTCAACCCGGCCGCGGTGCGCCTGGTCGTCATCGCCGCCGCGTCCCTTGCCACCGCGGCCGCCGTGTCGGTGAGCGGACTCATCGGGTTCGTCGGCATCGTCGTGCCGCACATCGTGCGCCGCCTGGTCGGCTCCAACTATCGGGCGATCCTGCCGGTCACCGTGTTGGCCGGCGGTGCCTTCCTCGTCACCGTCGACATCGTGGCGCGCACGATCGTCGCCCCCGCGGAACTGCCCATCGGCGTGGTCACCGCCTTCCTCGGAGCACCGTTCTTCGTGCTCATCCTGCGCACCACACGCCATCGCGGTACCTGAGCCCCGTCCCGGGCCGTGCCCGGTGGACCGGACGTGATGCGAACGCGTCGGACACTCTGGAAGACTGGCTCACGCTATGGACATCACCTTGCTCGTAAGCATCATCGTCGTCGTCGCCCTCCTGGTGGTCGGCGGGTTCTTCCTGGTCAGGACCCGAAGCTCGGTCGCGCCGGGCAAGGAGGAGACCAAGCCCGAGGTCACCGACACCCCTAAGGCGCCCGCACCGGAGGAGGACCGGGAACGGGACGAGGGGACGGTACGCACGCCCCCCGCCCACGCGCCTCCGGCGGAGGAGGCCGAACCCGAGGCCCCCGCCGCCCCCGCCGAACCCGAGATCGAGACCCCGCCCCCGTCAGAGGGACGCATGGTCCGCCTGCGGGCCCGATTGGCCCGTTCCCAGAGCTCTCTCGGCCAGGGATTGCTCAACCTGCTCTCCGCCAAGAACCTCGACGAGGACACCTGGGAGGAGATCGAGGACACGCTGATCACCGCTGACATCGGCGTGACCTCGGCCACCCAGATCGTGGAGAACCTGCGCACCCGGGTCAAGGTGCTCGGCACCCGTGACACCGAGGAGGTGCGGAGCCTGCTCCGCGACGAACTCCTCGAACAGATCGGTGCCGGCACCGACCGTGTCGTGCGCACCACGCCGCACGGCGACCGCCCGGCCGTGGTCATGGTCGTGGGAGTCAACGGCACCGGCAAGACCACCACCACCGGCAAGCTCGCCCGTGCCCTGGTCGGTGACGGTCGCAGCGTGGTCCTGGGCGCCGCCGACACCTTCCGCGCGGCAGCCGGCGAACAGCTCCAGACCTGGGGTTCCCGGGTCGGCGCCCCGGTCGTGCGCAAGGAGGAGGGCGCCGACCCCGCCAGCGTCGCCTTCGACGCGGTCGCCCGTGGAATCGAGGACGGGGCCGACACCGTCATCATCGACACGGCCGGACGCCTGCACACCAAGACCGGGCTCATGGACGAGCTCGGCAAGGTCAAGCGCGTGGTGGAGAAGAAGTCCCAGGTCGACGAGGTCCTCCTCGTCCTGGACGCGACCACCGGACAGAACGGCCTGCGCCAGGCGCGGGTGTTCGCCGAGGTCGTGAACGTCTCCGGCATCGCCCTGACCAAGCTCGACGGCACCGCCAAGGGCGGCATCATCGTCCAGGTCCAGCGTGAGCTGGGCGTCCCGGTCAAGCTCGTCGGGCTGGGGGAGGGCCCCGACGACCTGGCGCCCTTCGACCCCGAGGTCTTCGTGGACGCGATCCTGGGCTGAGTCCCGAACCCACACGAACCCACCGAAGAGGCCGGCGCACCAGCGGGTGCGCCGGCCTCTTCGCGCCTCCGCTTCACCGCTCCGTAACACCGTCCGCGGTCCTTTTACGCCCGCGCAACACGTGGGGCTCCGATGGGTAACACCGGAGATGGACCGTTGTCGCCGTGGTGATCCGAGACGGGCCCGAAGACGCGCTCGCCGACCGGTGCCCTCGTCGAAAGACGACCTCACCCGTCCATCCCATGGAGGCGACGAAATGATCGACACCGGCAATACCGCGTGGCTGCTGATGAGCGCCGCGCTGGTGATGCTCATGACCCCGGGCCTGGCGTTCTTCTACGGAGGCATGTCGCGGGCCAAGAGCGTCCTCAACATGATGCTCATGAGCTTCAGCAGCATCGCGATCGTCAGCGTCCTGTGGGTGCTCATCGGGCACTCGTTGACCTACGCTCCCGGCCACGGTGCCCTGGACCTGTTCATCGGCGGCTTCGACTACGTCGGACTGACCGGGATCATGACCGAGGTCGAGCCGGCCGCCGACGGTGAGGGCGGCTACCCGCTGCTCGTCGACGCCGGCTTCCAGCTGATGTTCGCGGTCATCACCGTGGCCCTGATCAGCGGGGCCATCGCCGACCGCGCCAAGTTCGGCGCCTGGCTGCTCTTCGCCCCGGTGTGGGCGCTCCTGGTCTACTTCCCCGTCGCCCACTGGGTCTGGGGCGGCGGCTGGGTCGCGCGCATGCACGAGTGGACCGGGCTGCCCGAGGTCATCGACTTCGCCGGTGGAACCGCCGTCCACATCAACGCCGGCGCGGCGGCGCTCGCGCTGGTCCTGGTCCTGGGCCGACGCAAGGGCTTCGGCTCGGAGTCCACGCGCCCGCACAACCTGCCGTTCGTCCTGCTGGGCGTCGCGCTCCTGTGGTTCGGCTGGTTCGGCTTCAACGGCGGTTCCGCCTACGCCGCCAACGAGCAGGCCGCCCTGGCCCTGGTCAACACCCAGGTCGCCACCGCCGCCGCCACCGCCGCGTGGATGCTGGTCGAGCGCCTCCGCTACGGCAGGGTCAGCGCCCTCGGTTTCGCCTCCGGCGCCATCGCCGGTCTGGTCGCGATCACCCCGTCGGCCGCCAACGTCACCCCGGTCGGCGCGATACTCGTCGGTGCCCTGTCCGGTGCCGTGTGCGCCTACGCCATCAGCCTCAAGTTCCGGTTCAAGTACGACGACGCCCTGGACGTGGTCGGGCTCCACATGGTCGGCGGCGTGATCGGCTGTCTGGCCCTCGGGTTCTTCGCCTCCTCGGCGGTGCCCGGTGGCGGCGACGCCGGTCTGTTCACCGGCGGGGGAGCGGGCCTCCTGGCCGCCCAGACCATCTCGGTCCTCGGCGTCACGATCTACACGTTCGTCCTCACGTGGGTCATCGCCAAGGTGATCGACCTCATCATCGGCTTCCGTCTTCCCGAGGAGGTCGAGACCAACGGCCTCGATCACGAGTTGCACGCCGAATCGGCCTACGCCTTCGAGGAGCTCGACGCGTTGGCCACGGAAACTCCGGAAGCGGTCTCCTCTCCGACGCCTCCGGGTGGGGAGACGACCTCACCGCGGGTCGATGCCTGACCTCAACGTCGAGGTGAGGGTCTCGATCCGTTGACGCGGTGAGGCGATCCAGGGGCCGACGGGCATGACCCGTCGGCCCCGTCCATGTGTCCGAAACGGGCATGCCGGGGTTTTTCGGGCGTCGGTTCTCCCAGCTTGTCGGATATGTGTACGTAATCAAGTGGCACTGTTGGCAGTGACCCGTGTCTGGGTTCGGTACCCTTTCGAAGCGGTGCGACGGTCCCTTCCCGCATACGCCGGGACATCGACGGAACACGCACCGATTCACCACGTGCCGGGGAACGGTAGGCCGGGCCGCCAAGAGCCCGATCCCTCCCCGATGACTCACTTCAACGCCGATTCGTATCAGCACCCCTCAGCCGATGGGGGCAGGAGGCAAGATGGCGCCGGTTACTCGAAAAAGGGGTCACAGGGGCGGACGGTTCACGCTCGCCGCGGTGGGAACCATCGCCGCGCTGGGACTGGCCGCGTGCTCCGGTGGCGGTGACGAGGCGGAGGAGCCCGCCACCGAGACCGCGGAACCCGTCGACGCCGCGCCCTTGCTGGAGGAGGCCCTGACCGCCCTGGCCGACTACCCGGCCGTGGTCGCGACCGGGCAGATCGCCGCCAGTGTCGGCGCGGACGTACAGGAGACCGAGCTCACCGTCGCCGACGGTGGGGCCACCCGCGGCACCTTCCAGGTCAACGGTGCCGAGGCCGAGGTACTCGCCGCGGACAGCAAGCTGTTCCTGCGCGCCGACGAGGAGTTCTGGCTGGACCGGAGCGTCTTCGGTCCCGACAGCGACGCCTTCGAGGGCAATTGGGTGCGTTCCTCGCCCGCGCAGGCCGGACTCAACCCCTCCAGCACGCTCGCTCCGCCCTCGCTCGCCGAGACCCTCGGGGCGATGGAACTGGAGAGCGACGAGGCGGTGGAGGAGGACCTGGACGGCACGCGTGCCTACCGGGTCGACCTCGCCGGCGAACGCAACCAGCTGTGGATCGACGCCGAGACCAACCAGGTCCTGCGCATCGCGATCGAGGAACTGGTCCCCGAGGGCGCCGAGAGCGGTCCCCAGGTACGCCTGGACCTGGCAGCGGCCGAGGAACCCGCGGTGGAGGAGCTCTACACCGGCCTGGCCACCGCCGTGGAAGAGGAACTCGGTTCCTCTCGCGACGCCCGGGTCGAGGCGGCCTGGGACGGCGAGGCCGGCATGAGCTGCGACGAGGGGCCCAGCTGCACCTGGTCCGGCACCGTGCACGACGCCGGTGACAACGGCAGCGGCACCGTCCTGGTGCGCATGGACGTCACCTTCGCCAACGAGGAACTCGGCGACCAGGAGTGCTCGGAGTCCGGCGCGCTGGAGGCCGGCGGCACCCTGGACCTGTCCTGCGGGGTCGACTACGACGTCACCAGCTCCGACCCCGAGGAGTACAACATCGACGCCGACGCCGTTCTGTCCACCCGTGGGCTGACCTCCACCCAGCAGGAGGAGATGATCGCCGCCGTCAACGAACAGCATGAGGCCACTCTCTCCGGTGGCGAGGACACCGGTGAAGAGGGCGCCGGGGAGGGTGAGGAGGGCCAGTAGCCCTCGTAGCCCTCCCGTGAACCGGGGCGGGGACCGAAGGTTCCCGCCCCTCCAACGTCCGGCTGCCGCGCCCGCCCGCACAGCGCCCCAGGTGGCGACGTGCGGGTAGGCTAGGAAGCCATTCCCGATACGAAGGACTGGCTGAACTCGTGTTCGAGACGCTTTCCGACCGGCTGACATCGGTCTTCTCCTCGCTGCGCGGCAAGGGGCGCCTCTCCGAAGAGGACATCAACGCGACCGCGCGCGAGATCCGTCTCGCGCTGCTCGAAGCGGACGTCGCACTACCCGTGGTCCGCGAGTTCATCGCGCGGATCAAGGAGCGCGCCCGCGGCGAAGAGGTCTCCAAGGCCCTCAACCCCGCCCAACAGGTCATCAAGATCGTCAACGAGGAACTGGTCGAGATCCTCGGTGGCGAGACGCGGCAGATCCGCTTCGCGAAGACGCCCCCCACCGTGATCATGCTCGCGGGTCTTCAGGGCGCGGGTAAGACCACCCTGGCGGGCAAGCTCGCCAAGTGGTTGTCGGACGACCGCAACACCCCGCTGCTGGTGGCCGCCGACCTCCAGCGTCCCAACGCCGTCACGCAGCTCCAGGTGGTCGGTGAGCGCGCGGGCACCCAGGTGTTCGCGCCCGAACCCGGCAACGGAGTGGGCGACCCGGTTCAGGTCGCGCGCGAGTCGATCGAGCACGCGCGGCGCAACAACCACAACGTCGTCATCATCGACACCGCCGGCCGCCTCGGTGTGGACACCGAGATGATGCAGCAGGCGGCGGACATCCGTGACGCGGTCGAGCCCGACGAGATCATCTTCGTCGTCGACGCGATGATCGGTCAGGACGCGGTCAACACCGCGCAGTCCTTCCTCGACGGCGTCGGCTACGACGCGGTGGCGCTCACCAAGCTCGACGGTGACGCCCGTGGTGGTGCGGCCCTGTCGATCCGGCACCTCACCGGCCGCCCGATCATGTTCGCGTCCACCGGCGAGAAACTCGAGGACTTCGACCTCTTCCACCCGGACCGGATGGCCTCGCGCATCCTGGACATGGGCGACGTCCTCACCCTCATCGAACAGGCCCAGCGCACGTTCGACGAGGCCGAGGTCGAGAAGATGGCCTCGACCATGGCCTCGGACGAGGACTTCACGCTCGACGACTTCCTCGAACAGATGAAGATGGTCCGCAAGCTCGGCCCCATCGGCAACCTGCTCGGGATGATGCCCGGCATGGGCCAGATGCGCGAGCAGATCGACAACATCGACGACAAGTCCCTGGACCGCATCCAGGCGATCATCCAGTCGATGACCCCCGCCGAGCGCACCAACCCCAAGATGATCAACGGGTCGCGCCGGCTGCGCATCGCCAACGGTTCGGGTACCCAGGTCGGCGACGTCAACGGCATGGTCACCCGCTTCTTCGAGGCGCAGAAGATGATGCGCAAGATGAAGAGCGGCGGCGGCATGCCGGGGATGCCCGGGATGCCGGGCATGCCGGGTGGCGGCGGCAAGAAGGCCAAGAAGGGCAAGAAGCCGAAGAAGGGCAAGCAGCGCAGCGGCAACCCGATGAAGGCCCGTCAGCAGGAGGCCGAGCGCGCCGCCGAGCGGCAGCGCCGCCAGGAGGAGGGGCCGCAGACACCGCAGCTGCCCCCGGGCCTGGGCGGCGGCGGTGGGCAGCAGCCCAGCCTCCCGCCCGCCTTCGGTGGACCGAACATGCCGGACCTCTCGGACTTCAAGTTCGGTAAGAACGACGACAAGTGATCGGTGGCGCGGCCGTTCCCCACGAAGGGGGATGGCCGCGCTTTCGAATGTGACCGGACTCGTCCGTGGTCCTGGCCGAGGAACCCGCCGGCGTCTGGCACAATGAGGAGTCGACTAACGGCGGTGGGCCGGCCCTCTAACTAGTCCGCCGCTCATGTCCTGCCTCGACGGGTTCCACAACCCCACGTGGGTCGCCGGTCAGGCGCTAACACCGTTTTCGGGAGAAGACCACTCCAGTGGCTGTCAAACTGAAGCTCAAGCGTATGGGCAAGATTCGTACGCCGCAGTACCGTGTCATCGTCGCCGACGCCCGCAACAAGCGTGACGGCAAGGCGATCGAGGAGATCGGCAAGTACCACCCCAAGGAGCACCCGAGTCTCATCGAGATCGACTCCGAGCGGGCCCAGTACTGGCTCTCCGTCGGCGCTCAGCCGTCCGACGCGGTGAAGGTCCTCCTGCGCAAGACCGGTGACTGGCAGAAGTTCAAGGGCCTGCAGGCTCCGGCTCCGCTCCAGGTCGCCGAGGCCAAGGACCCGGAGGCCAAGGAGGCCGCCTTCCAGGCCGCGCTGAAGGAGCTCGTGCTCCCCGGTCAGGAGAAGAAGACCAAGAAGGCCGAGAAGAAGGCGGAGAAGCCGGCCGAGAAGCCGGCTGAGGACGCCGAGGCCGAGAAGAAGTCCGAGGGCGAGGCCTGATCGTGCTGGAAGAGGCGCTTGAGCACCTCGTGAAGGGGATCGTTGCGAACTCCGAGGACGTCCAGGTGAGAGCCAAGCGGCTCCGCAAGGGCAAGGTCCTGGAGGTCCGGGTCCACCCTGACGACTTGGGCAAGGTGATCGGTCGCAACGGCCGCACCGCCAAGGCACTGCGTACCATCATCGGCGCGCTCGCCGGTGGTCGTTACGTGCGTGTGGACCTGCTGGACCTGCACGAAGTGCGCTGACGCGCCTCCCGGGGCGCCGGCCGAGAGGTCGGTGCCCCACACCCGTGCCCGGGCACCCCTGTGGGGCGCCCGGGCACGGTTTTCCCCGAAGCCTTCCAAGGCGCCACCGAGGCGCCCGGTCGAGCTCCCGGGCCGGTATCGATCGAAGGAAAAAGGACTCATGCGACTCGTGGTGGGCCGGATCGGCCGTGCGCACGGCATCCGCGGCGACGTGGCCGTCGAGGTGCGCACCGACGACCCCGAGGCCCGGTTCGTGGAGGGCGCCGTCCTGAACACCGACCCCGGGTCGGTGGGACCACTCACCATCGCCTCGATCCGTCGACACAGCGGGAAGCTGCTCGTCCGTTTCAAGGGCATGGCCGACCGCGACGCCGCCGAGGCGCTGCGCGGCACCGCCCTCCTGGTGGACTCCGAGGACATCGCGCCCCTGGACGATCCGGACGAGTTCCACGACCACGAGCTCATCGGTCTGACCGCGGTCGCCACCGACGGCACGACCATCGGAACGGTCGACGACGTCCTCCACTACGCCCAGGACGTGCTGGTGATCACCGCGGAGGCCGGCCACGAGGTCCTCGTGCCGTTCGTCGCCCCGATCGTCCCCGAGGTGGACGTGACCGCGGGGCGGATCACGCTGGACCCGCCGCCCGGCCTGCTCGACCTCCACACCAACGACTGAGCGGCCGAAGCCGCCCGGTCGCCGAGCGAACGAGACCGAGTACGCCGTGCGCATCGACATCATCAGCATCTTCCCCGACTACTTCGCCCCCCTGGACCTGTCCCTGATCGGCAAGGCCCGTACCGCGGGCCTCCTCGACGTGCGCGTCCACGACCTGCGCTCCTGGACCCACGACCGGCACAACACCGTCGACGACACCCCCTATGGGGGCGGCCCCGGCATGGTGATGAAGCCCGAACCGTGGGGGGAGGCGCTCGACGAGGTCATCGCGGACCGGCCGGCCAGGCTGATCCTGCCCACCCCCAGTGGACGCCCCTTCACCCAGGCCGACGCCGAGCGTCTGGCCGGTGAGGAGAACCTGGTGTTCGGCTGCGGCCGGTACGAGGGGATCGACTCCCGGGTGGCGGTGGACGCGGCCGGCCGGATGCCGGTCGAGGAGATCAGTATCGGCGACTACGTCCTCAACGGGGGCGAGTCCGCGACGTTGGTCATCGTGGAGGCGATCACCCGGCTGTTGCCGGGGGTGCTCGGCAACCGCGAGTCCCACGTCCAGGATTCCTTCGCCTCGGGCGGCATGGAACGGCTGGTCGAGGGCCCGGTGTACACCAAACCGCACGTCTGGCGCGACCAGGAGGTCCCGGCGGTACTGCTGTCCGGAAACCACGGAGCGGTGGACCGGTGGCGCCGTGACCAGGCGCTGCGCAAGACCGGGCGCAACCGTCCCGACCTGATCGCCGCTACCCCCGACGAGAACCTCGACAAGCGCGACCGCGAGGTGCTCGCCGAGGAGACGACGCAGGACTGAGCGGGGGACTGAGCGGGGGCCCTCGGGACTTCGGGCGGGTTCGGGGCGGGCCTTCGGGAGGATCACCAAGGCCACACCGCCGTTGGTTCGAGTGGCCGCGGAGGATATGGCAAACTGGGAGGGTTCCCCCTCGGTGACCCCAAGGCATCCGCATGCCGGCGGTACGACGTCGGCCTCTGTGTCGGTCACCGGGTGGTTCCACAGTTCAGACCCAATAGGGCCTCGCCCGCGAACCCCCTCCTCGGAACAGCCGAGGGGCAGGACGCGGCGCGCTATCGATGAGGATTCGCGAGATGCACACCGTCATTCAGGAGCTTGAGAAGGCTCAGCTTCGCACCGACATCCCGGAGTTCCGTCCGGGTGACACCCTCAACGTCCACGTTCGCGTGACGGAGGGCAGCCGCACCCGTGTCCAGGTCTTCAAGGGTGTCGTGATCCGCCGACAGGGCGCGGGCAGCCGCGAGACCTTCACCATCCGCAAGGTGAGCTACGGCGTGGGCGTGGAGCGTACCTTCCCGATCCACACCCCGGCCATCGAGAAGTACGAGGTCGCCGCCCGCGGTCGCGTGCGTCGCGCCAAGCTGTACTACCTGCGCGAGCTGCGCGGGAAGGCCGCTCGTATCCGCGAGCGCCGCGAGCCCGTCACCAAGTAACCTCACTTCTCGTAACCGCATCCGGCCGGAACCGTGCCGCCCAGGTGGGAGGCAGGATAGGCTTTCGGCCGATGGACGAAGACGAGAAGGGCCTCGGTACGGACGGGGTCCAAGACGAGGATTCCGCCCGGCCCGGCCCGGAGGAGCAAGGCTCCGCCACTGGCTCCCAGACCCACGATGGTCTGGGAGCCAGTGGTGTCTCCGCAGCCGAGGATCAGGAGTCGGAGGAGAAGGCGGAAGCGGCGATGAGCAAGTCCCAGAACAGTGCCAAGAAGGGGTCGTTCTGGAAGGAACTGCCCATTCTGATCGTGATCGCGTTGGTTCTCGCGTTCGTGATCAGAACCTGGTTGATGCAGGCGTTCTACATTCCCTCCACATCGATGGAGAACACCCTGCTCGTCGGCGACCGGGTCCTCGTCAACAAGGTCGTTTACCAGGTTCGGGACATCGAGCGCGGTGAGGTCATCGTCTTCAACGGCGACGGGTCGTGGGACGATCCGAACACCGTGGAGATCCCCGAGCCCACCAACCCGGTCAGCGGCGCGTTCACCTGGGTGCAGCAGCAACTCGGTGCCGCGCCCTCCGGCAAGGAGTACATCAAGCGGGTCATCGGCCTGCCGGGGGACACGGTGGAGTGCTGTGACGAGCAGAACCGTCTGCTGGTCAACGGCGAGCCCCTCGACGAGGAGGCCTACCTCTACCCGGGCAGCGTGGAGAGTCACACCGAGTTCGGGCCCATCGAGGTCCCCGAGGACCACCTGTGGCTGATGGGCGATCACCGTGCCATCTCGCACGACTCGCGCGCCAACCAGAACAACCCAGGTGGCGGCGCCGTCCCGATCGACCACGTGGTGGGGCGGGCGTTCGTCATCATCTGGCCGTTCGGCCAGGCCGGTGCGCTGAGCGTTCCGCCGGCCTTCGAGGAACTCGAATCCGAGTAGGGGTGGGCCCACCGGCTCGACGTCAGAGGACCTTCGGACGGGGTCGGGTGACCGAAGAGTCGAAGGAAATCCGTTCGACGGTGCGCAAAAGCGCGTTCCGTGACGCATGATGGATCTGGGATCGTATCGGCGTTCTCCGAACGCGTGGTCCGCCTCCCCGACGGGAACGAAGTCGGGTGGCGGCGGTGTCCACGGTCGGAGGACCGGCACATCACGACCGGAGAGTGCTGACGAAAGCGAGCGAGCGGATGAGTTCTGAGGACCTGGAGAAGTACGAGGCCGAGATGGAGCTGCAGCTCTACCGGGAGTACCGCGATGTGGTAGGCCTCTTCGGCTACGTGGTGGAGACCGAGCGTCGTTTCTACCTCACCAATCACGTGGACCTGCAACCCCGCTCCACGGAGAACGGGGAGATGTACTTCGAGGTCGTGATGGAGGACGCCTGGGTCTGGGACATGTACCGTCCGGCCCGGTTCGTCCGCAACGTGCGCGTGGTGACGTTCAAGGACGTCAACGTCGAGGAGATCACCAAGTCCGACCTGGAGATGCCACCGACCGAGGGGCCGCCTCCCGGCGAGTGAGCCCGGGGTTGTCCACAGGCGGGAAATTCCCTCTGGTGCGAAGCGAAGCGATCACCGACCGTGGTAACGGGAGGTGGTCGCTTTGCTACGACAGTGGGCCGAGTACCGGCACACCCTGGGCCGGAGCGGTGAGGAGCTCGCCGCCCGGTACCTGGAGCGGGCCGGGATGCGTCTCTTGGACCGCAACTGGCGGGCTCCGAACGGCGCCGGGGAGATCGACATCGTGGCCCGGGAAGGGCCCGTGCTGGTGGTCGCCGAGGTCAAGACCCGGGGTTCCCTCCACCACGGCCACCCGCTGGAGGCCATCGACGAACGCAAACGTCGCCGATTGCGGGCGTTGGGGCGTTCCTGGGCCTTGACACACCGCCGTCACCCGGGCCCGCTCAGGGTCGACGGCGTGTGCGTCCTGTTCGACCGGGGCCGGGTGCTCCTGTCGCACGAGCGGGGGCTGCGCTGATGACGCTCTCCCGTACCCACTGCGTCACCCTGCTGGGCGTGCAGGGGCACATCGTCGAGGTGGAGGTCCACCTGGGCGGCGGCGACCCCGGGGTGACCCTGGTCGGTCTGCCCGACGCGGCGTTGCGCGAGGCCAGGGATCGCATCCGCGCGGCCGTCGCCAACAGTTCCGAGAACTGGCCCAGCGGCCAGATCACCATCAGCCTGTCCCCGGCCAGCCTGCCCAAGTCCGGCAGTCTGTTCGATCTGGCCATCGCCGGCGCGGTGTTGTCCGCGGCCGGTGAGGTGCCCGCGGGCCGGCTCGAAGACACGGTGCTCATCGCCGAACTCGGTCTGGACGGTCGAGCCCGCCCGGTCCGCGGGGTCCTGCCCGCGGTGGTCTCCGCCGCCGGGCAGGGATTCACCCGGTTCGTGGTGGCCACCGGCAACGCCGCTGAGGCTCGGCTGGTCCCCGGTGTGGAGGTGATCGCCGTCGCCGACCTCGCCGGGGTGTGTTCCTGGTTGCGCGGTGAGGTTCTGGACCCACCCGAGGAACCGGCGGAGACCGGGCCCGCCGTCGAGGACCACGGTCCGGACCTGTCCGACGTGCTGGGCCAGCCGGTGGCTCGCCGGGCGGTGGAGATCGCCGCCGCGGGCGGGCACAACATGATGATGCTCGGACCACCGGGAACGGGGAAGAGCCTGCTGGCCGAACGGCTGCCCACGGTGCTGCCTCGGCTCGACCGGAACGAGGCGCTGGAGGCCACCGCCATCCATTCGGTGGCCGGCCTGCTTCCGTCCGGCGCCCCGATGATCATCCGAGCGCCCTTCGCGGCGCCGCACCACACCTCCAGCCGCGCGGCCATCATCGGTGGTGGTAGTGGTAACCCGGGACCGGGTTGGGTGTCCAAGGCCCATCGGGGCGTCCTGTTCGTCGATGAGGCGCCACAGTTCGGTCGTGGGGTGTTGGACTCCCTGCGCGAACCCCTCGAACGAGGCGAGGTGGTGATCGCCCGGGCCTCCGCCACCGTCGCCTTCCCCGCCCGATTCCAGTTGGTCATGGCGGCCAACCCCTGCCCCTGCGCCAAACCGGGCAACCTGTGCACCTGCCCGGCGGGGGAGCGCAGGAGGTACTTCTCCCGGGTCTCGGGCCCCCTGCTGGACCGGGTCGACCTCAAGGTGGAACTCCAACCGGTGGCCCGGGCCGAACTGCTGGCCGACCGGGCCTTCGCCGAGTCCTCCGAGGTGGTGGCCGAACGGGTCGCCTCGGCCCGCGCCCGCGCTCGCGTCCGCCTGGCCGACACCCCGTGGAACACCAACGCGGCCATCCCGGGCGCCCGACTGCGCCGCGACTTCCCGGTGGCCCCCAACGCCCTGCGGGTGCTGGGCCTGGCCATGGACCGCGGACAGATCAGCGCCCGAGGTGTCGATCGCGCGCTGAGAGTCGCCTGGACCCTCGCCGACCTGGCCGGACGCGACCGGCCAGGCGAGGAGGAGACCGCCTACGCGTACGCCCTCTGGTCCGGTCGCGCCTGGTGATCGACTCGGCCACGGGCGACCGAAGCGAAGACCGGGGAGCGACGGAAGGGCGGAGAGCGGCGGAAACGGATATGGGACGAGGGACGGACCAAGACGGGAGGGGTGTGGGGTGAGCGGGGACGAGGAGGCGGCTCGGGCACGGGCCGGACTGACGGCGGTGGCGCGGCCCGGTGACCTCTGGCTGGCACGGTTGCTGGTTGAGCACGGGGCGGAGCGGGTGTGGGCGGAGTTGGTGGCCGGGGCGCCGCCGCCGGGATGGGACGGCGAACCACCGCCCCGATGGGCGATCTGGGCCCGGCGGGCGGTCCGTGTGGACGTCGATCGCCTGCTCGCGGACTCGGCGGAGGCCGGGGTGCGGTTCGTCGCTCCAGGAGACCCCGAATGGCCGGGGCGGCTGGACAACCTGCCCGGGGACCGGGACTGCTATGGGCTCTGGGTCCGTGGCCACGGGGACCTGCGCAACCTGTGCCTGCGTTCGGTGGCGATCGTCGGTGCGAGGGCGGCCAGTGCCTACGGGGAGCACGTGGCCTCCGAACTCGCCTACGGGTTGGCCGAACGCGGCTTCACCGTGGTCTCCGGGGGCGCCTACGGCATCGACGGGGCCGCGCACCGGTCCGCGCTGGCGGCCGGACACACCGTCGCGGTGTTGGCCGGCGGGTTGGACGTGGACTACCCGCGCGGGCACGCCGGCCTGTTCGCCGACGTGACCCGGGCGGGGGCACTGGTGAGCGAACGTCCGATCGGTCGCTCCCCGCGTGCGCAGGACTTCCTGATCCGCAACCGGCTCATCGCGGCGCTCACGCCGGGAACCGTGGTGGTGGAGGCGGGTCGGCGCAGCGGGGCGCTCAACACCGCCACGCACGCCAACGATCTGCACCGGATCCTGATGGCGGTGCCGGGGCCGATCACGTCGGCGACCTCCGTGGGCTGTCACCGGCTCCTGAAGGAGGGGCGGGCCACCTGTGTCACCGGGGTCGGTGACGTGGTGGAGCAGATCGTTCCCGTGGGGGAGACCTCCCTGCCGGGCCCGGCGGACCTCGATCCGGAGACGGCCCGGGTGCTCGCGGTGGTGGACCGACGCGGAGTGGGCACCGCCGAGGTCGCCAGACGTTGCGGGGAGGGCCTGGAAGGGGCGATGCGCTCCCTGGGGATGCTCGCCGCCGCCGGGATGGTCGAACGCTGCCCCGACGGCTGGCGCCTGCCCGGCGGAAAGGAGGGCGGATGAGTCACCGGGCCCGAAGCCGCGCCGTGGCCGAACCCCGACCCGACGGGTACCCGGACATCCGCCCGGGTACGGTTTCGACATGGCAGAACTGTACAGCGACGCTCTCTTGGCCGACGGGCCGCTCCTGTTCGTCTCCGGACAGATCCCGGAGGCCTCCGACGGCGAGATCGCCCTCGACATCACCGGGCAGACCCGGCAGATCTTCCAGAACCTCACCGAGATCCTCGACAGGCACGGGGCGGGGCCGGGCCACCTGGTCAAGTTGACGTACTACCTGCGCCACATCACCGACCTCGAAGACTTCCGTGCCGCGCTGCTGGAATGCCTGCCCGACGGTCACCTGCCCGCGGCGACCCTGGTGGAGGTGAGCGGCCTGGTCCACCCCCGCTACCTGGTGGAGATCGACGCCGTCGCCTGCCTGCCCCGGGACCGCGGTTGACCGGTCCGCAGGCGCTGGAACGGCTGGCCGGGCACCTGACCGGAGAACTGGGGCGCTCGCCCCACACCGTCCGCGGTTATCTGTCCGACCTGCGCTCCCTCCTCGCACACCTGGACGAGCACGACGCCGGCCCGGCCGACCTCGACGTCCCCCTGATCCGGGCCTGGCTGTCCAAGGCACGAGAGGCGGGAGCGGGCCGCTCCACCATCGCCCGTCGAGTGGCGGCCGTGCGTGCCCTCACCCGGTACCTGCACCGCGAGGGGGTCCTGGCGGTGGACCCGGGGCCTCGGTTGTCCGCTCCTGCCCAGCAGCGCCACCTGCCGGCGGTCCTGGACGAGGAACAGGCGCGCTCCGCGCTGTCCGGGCCCGCCCCGGAGACCCCCGTGGAACTGCGCCGCCACGCCGTCGTCGAACTGCTCTACGCCACCGGGATCCGGGTCGCCGAACTGTGCGCCCTGGACCGGGCCGACCTCGATCGAACCCGTGACACCGTCCGGGTGCTGGGCAAGGGCGACAAGGAACGCACCGTCCCGGTCGGTGGGCCCGCCCTGGACGCGGTCGACGCCTGGATCTCCCGTGGTCGACCCGACATGGCCGACCCCCGCAGCGCCGACGCGCTCTTCCTCGGTGCCCGCGGCGGACGTCTGGGCGTACGCCAGGCCAGAGAGGACGTGTACGCACACCTGCGCGCGGCCGGGGTGGAGGGAGGCCCGCACGGGCTGCGGCACAGCGCCGCCACCCACCTGCTCAACGGCGGTGCCGACCTGCGCAGCGTGCAGGAGTTCCTGGGCCACGCCAGCCCGCGCAGCACCCAGATCTACACGCACGTCTCGGTGGATCGGCTGCGTGACGCCTACCGACAGGCCCACCCGCGCGCCTGACCCTGTGGTCGTGCCCGCGCCCGCCCTCGGCCCCGTGTCCGTACCGGCCCCGTACGGACACGGTCCGGGCCGCCGTCGCCGTCGCCGGGACGGGCAGGAGACGGACCTCACCACGTCCCAGCAGGGAGAGCGGGTCCAGGTAGGCACGGCCGCGCAGCAGACCCCAGTGCAGGCAGGTCCGTTCCGCGCAGTGACGTGGTTCGTCCGCCACCGCGCCGATCGGCTCGGTGGCGACCGGATCGCCGCGGGAGACGGAGGCCTCCACCGGTGAATAGGTGGTGTGCGTCTCTCCGTGGGTCACGCTCACCACACCCACCCCGGCGACACTGCCGGCGAACCGTACCCGGCCCGGCCCCGCCGGGTA
>NZ_JBEYLC010000086.1:0-19633 GCF_040635885.1 Nocardiopsis sp. NPDC006832
AGTCCGGCGTCGAGGAGCATGAAGGTGGTCACGCCGGACATGCCTCCGCCGATCACGGCCAGGAGGAGCTTGGGCTGGGCGAGGATGTACGGGAAGTAGATCTCGTGGATGCCGCCGAGGAAGTGGATGACGATCGCGCCCGGGGCGGTGGCCCGGCTGAGCTTGGGGCCGAACAGCATGCAGGCCAACAGGATGCCCAGGCCGGGGCCGGGACTGGTCTCGACGAGGAACTCGATCGCCTTGCCCTGCTCGGCCACTCGGGCCACGCCCAGGGGGCCGAGGACACCGTGGTTGATGGCGTTGTTCAGGAAGAGGATCTTGGCGGGTTCCACGATCAACGACACCAGCGGCAGCAGTGACATGTCGATGAGGAACTGGACCCCGGAGCCCAGCCAGCCGGCGACGGCGGTCACGACCGGGCCGATGGCGTACAGCCCCAGGCCCGCCATGACACCGCCGAGGATGCCGGCGCTGAAGTTGTTGACGAGCATCTCGAAGCCGGCCGGCGTGCGCGGCTGGGCGACACGGTCGAACTGCTTCATCAGGTAGGCGGTGAGCGGTCCGACGACCATGGCGCCGAGGAACATCGGGATGTCCGCGGAGACGATGACACCGATGGTCGCGATCGCGCCGACGACACCACCGCGCTTGTCGTAGACCAGGTGACCACCGGTGTAGCCGATGAGCAGCGGCAACAGGTAGGCGATCATCGGGTCGACGAGCTGGGCGAGGTGTTCGTTGGGCCACCAACCGTCGGGGATGAACAGTGCGGTGATCAGACCCCAGGCGATGAAGGCGCCGATGTTGGGCATGACCATGCCCGCGAGGAAGCCGCCGAAGCGTTGGACTCCGGAGCGGACCGAGGCGAATCGGCTCTCGCTCTGCTGGGTGGACATGGGGGGAACCTCCTGAGAGGTGCGGCGGTGGTGGCCCGCCGAGGAGTGGACGGTGTGGGGTCAGACCACTTGGACCGCCGGTCCCGCCGACTCCAGTTCGTCGGCCAGACCATCGGCGAGTTTGTCGTCGGTGACGATCAGGTCGAGGTCCTCGACGTTGGCGAAACGGGCGAAGTGGTCGTTGCCGACCTTGGTGTGGTCGGCGAGGAGGACTGCGCGTCGGGCGGAGGCGATCATGGCCCGCTTGACCTCGGCCTCGGCCGGGTCGGGGGTGGTGAGCCCGCGCTCGACGGACACTCCGTTGGCGGCCATGAAGGCGACGTCGACGTAGGACTCGGCGAGGGATCGAAGGGCCCAGGCGTCGACGCTTGCCTGGGTCCGGTTCCGTAGCCGGCCGCCGAGCAACATGAGGTTGATGTTGGGACGGGTGGTGAGGGTGAGGGCGATGGAGAGGGAGTTGGTGACGACGATGAGCTCCCGGTCCGTGGGCAGCTGTTCGGCCATGCGGCCGGTGGTGGAGCCCGCGTCGAGGAGGACCGCGCCCTCCTCGGGGAGTTCGGCCAGCGCCGCCTTGGCGATCCGTTCCTTCTCCTCTGTCATGACGGAGTCGCGCACGTTGAGCGCGGGTTCGAAACCCAGACGCTCGACGGGGATCGCGCCGCCGTGGACCCTGCGCAGGACCCCGTGCCGTTCGAGGGCGGTGAGGTCGCGGCGGATGGTCTCGTAGGTGACGTCGAACTCCGAGGCGAGCCCCGTGACGTCGACCCGGCCGTCACGGCGGGCGCGTTCGAGGATCACCTGCTGGCGCTCTTCCGCATACATGTGGGATCACCTGTGTTTCGGTGTGGTTTTGGGTGAGCATAATCGTGTTGCGTGGGACACACAAGGGGTATCTCCACCCAATATCCCAGCACTCACGATGATCGCGCCATTTCAGGAAAACTCTGGTCAACCACCTTGGCCATCACAGCACACAGGGGCACTCCCGCCCGACCCCCCATCCTTCCCCCACCACATCGCACGCTGTTGACAGGCGCAGGCAAACACACATAATCAAAACCATCCCCACACGCAGGCCGGGCAGCCCCACCCCTCGAAAAGAGCTCCCATGATCCTGACCCTCACCCCGAATCCGAGCGTCGACCACACTCTTGAGGTCGACGGCCTCGTCCGAGGCGAGGTCGTGCGGATACGCGCCACACGCGCCCAGGCCGGCGGCAAGGGCGTCAACGTCGCCCGAGCCCTGCTCGAAGCGGGCGTCGACACCCGCGCGATCCTTCCCGTCGGCGGGGGCGGCGGCGCCGAACTCACCGCCCTCCTCGGTGGCCTGCCCCGGGTCACCGTCCCCATCGAGGGCGAGACCCGCGGCAACTTCGCCGTCACCGAGTCCGACGGCACCACCACCAAGCTCAACGCCGCGGGCCCCACGCTCTCCCCCGCCGAGGTCCGGGCCCTGCTCCGAGCCGTGGAGGACGAACTCGCCAAGGGTCCCGACTGGATGGTGGCCAGCGGAAGCCTGCCCGTGGGCGCCCCCGACGACCTCTACGTTCGAGTGGCCGAACTCGCCGCCGGCCACGGGGTACCGCTCGCGCTGGACACCTCGGGCGCCCCACTCGAATCCGCGGCGCGTGCGGGTTCGGTGGAACTGCTCAAGCCCAACCTGGAGGAGCTGTCCGGCCTGGTCGGCCGCACGCCGACGACCATCGGGGAGGTCACCGGCGCGGCGCGCGAGGTCCTCGCCGGGGGGAACGGCGCCGCCCTGGTCACCCTCGGCGGACACGGGGCCCTGTACGTGGACGCCGGGCAAGTGTTGTGGGCCAGGGGACCCCGGGTACGCACCCGGAGTACCGTGGGCGCGGGTGACAGCGCGCTGGCCGGTTTCCTCGCCCTTGAGGGCACCCCCGAGGAACGGCTGCGTCGGGCCGTGGCCTGGGGCACCGCCGCCGTGTCCCTGCCGGGGACCACCGTCCCCCGCCCCGAAGACGTGACCGACGACGGCATCGTCTCGATGACCGGACCCGACCCCCTGTGGCGGATCGACAAGCTCTGACCACCCATCGGCGGCCATGAACACCCGACCACCGGCCACGAACCACGAGACCCCGAGGACCGACATGTCCGAACGCACCGTAGCCATCGGCTCCCAGCTGGGCCTGCACGCCCGCCCCGCGGCCCTGTTCGTGCAGGCCGTCAACGAGACCGGCCTGCCCGTGATGATCTCCCGCGAGGGACACAAGGAGGTGGACGCGCGCAGTGTCCTCGCCGTGATGTCCATGGGGGCCTCTCATGGGGAGACCGTCACCCTGACCTGCGACGCCGAGGGCGCGGACGAGGCGCTGGACGGCCTCGTGGAGCTACTCGGCAAGGAACTCGACCCGAAATAGGCGCGTGGGCCCCTCACCCGACGGTGAGGGGCCCGCCGCGTCACCCGAGGAGGCGGATGGCCTCCTCGCGCATCTGGACCTTGCGCACCTTGCCGGTCACCGTCATCGGGAACTCGTCCACCACGTGGACGTAACGCGGGATCTTGTAGTGGGCGATACGCCCCTCGCAGAAGGCCCGCAGTGACTCGACGGTCAACGGATCGGCCCCGTCCCGCATGCGGACCCACACCATGAGCTCCTCGCCGTACCGTTCGTCCGGGACCCCGATGACCTGGGCGTCCAAGAGGTCGGGGTGGGTGTGGAGGAGTTCCTCGATCTCGCGCGGGTAGACGTTCTCCCCACCGCGGATCACCATGTCCTTGATCCGGCCGATGATGCTCACGTACCCGTCCTCGTCCATGACGGCGAGGTCGCCGGTGTGCATCCAGCGTCCCGAGTCGATGGCCTCGGCGGTCTTCTCCGGCTCGTTCCAGTACCCGAGCATCACCGAGTAGCCGCGGGTGCACAGCTCGCCCGGGACGCCGCGCGGGACGGTGACCCCGGACCCCGGGTCGATCACCTTGACCTCCAGGTGTGGGCCGACGCGGCCCACCGTGGACACGCGGCGTTCCAACGAGTCGTCCCGCCGGGTCTGGGTGCTCACCGGAGAGGTCTCGGTCATGCCGTAGCAGATGGAGACCTCGGACATGCCCATCCGGTCGATGACCTTGCGCATGATCTCCGCCGGGCAGGGCGAGCCGGCCATGATGCCGGTGCGCAGCGAGGACAGGTCGTAGTCGTCGAAGTCGGGCAGGGCGAGCTCGGCGATGAACATGGCGGGGACCCCGTACAGCGAGGTGCAGCGTTCGGCCTGGACCGCCTCCAGCGAGGCCGCCGGGTCGAATCCGGGCCCGGGGATGACCATGCAGGACCCGTGACTGGTGGCCGCGAGATTCGCCATCACCATGCCGAAGCAGTGGTAGAACGGCACCGGAATCGCGATTCGATCCCGTTCGGTGTACCCCAGCAGCTCTCCCACGGAGAATCCGTTGTTGAGGATGTTGTGGTGGGACAGGGTCGCGCCCTTGGGGAACCCGGTGGTGCCCGACGTGTACTGGATGTTGACCGGGTCGTCCGGGGACAGGGTCGCCTCCACCTCGGCCAGTCGCGACCGATCACCGCGACCGCCCGCTTCGAGCAGGGAGTCCCAGCCGGCCCCGCCGAAGAGCAAGACCTCGCGCAGGTCCGGGCACTTGCCGCGCACCTCCTCGATCATGCCCGCGTAGTCGGAGGTCTTGAAGGAGGGCGCGGCGACCAGGACGGAGGTCCCCGACTGCTGGAGGACGTACTCCAGTTCGTGGGTCCGGTAGGCGGGGTTGATGTTGACCAGTACCGAGCCGATCCGCGCCGTGGCGTACTGGATGAGGACCCACTCCGCGCGGTTCGGGGACCAGATCCCCACGCGGTCGCCCTTGACCACTCCGAGGGCGAGCAGGCCGAGGGCGACGCGGTCGACCTCGGCGTCGAACTCCCGGTAGGTGAGCCGGAGCCCGGCGGGCCGGTCGATCAGCGCGTCCTGGTCGGGATGGGCGGCGACGGTACGCGCCAGGTTCACGCCGATCGTGTCGCCGAGCAAGGGTGTGGTCGACGTTCCGGAGGCGTAACTCGGTCGGGGTTCGGTTGTACTCAAGTCCGGACTCCTGGATGTGAGAGACGGAGGACGCCATGACCGGGGACTCGTCGTCACCTTTGTGGTCATGTGCGCCGGATCACACGTATCACGAGGGTCGGGTGCCTGTGAAGCACGTCGGGGGCCTTCCCACCGGTGTCCGGTGGGAAGGCCCCCGCAACCGGAGCGCCGGTCTACTCCTTGACCCGGTGGACCTTGTGCTGGGCGGCCTGGGCGCGGGGGCGGAGCACCAACAGGTCGATGTTGACGTGCGAGGGGCGGGTGATCGCCCACACGATGGTGTCGGCGACGTCCTCCGCGGACAGCGGGTCGGGGACGCCCTCGTAGACGGCGTCGGCGCCCTCCTTGTCGCCACGCAGGCGGTTGAGCGAGAACTCCTCGGTCTTGACCATGCCGGGGGCCACTTCCAGCACCCGGACCGGTTCCCCGACCAGTTCCAGGCGGAGCGTGGCCGCCAGGGTGTGCGCGCCGTGCTTGGCCGCCACGTAACCGCCGCCGCCCTCGTAGACGACGTGCCCGGCCACCGAGGAGACCAGGAGGACGGTGCCGTCCCCGCTCGCGATGAGCTTGGGCAGCAGGGCCTGGGTCATGTTGAGCACGCCCAGGACGTTGACCTCGTACATCCGCCGCCAGTCGGCGGGGTCGCCGGTGGCCACCGTCTCCGTGCCGATCGCGCCGCCCGCGTTGTTGACGAGCACGTCGCAGGAGCCCAGTGCCTCGGCGAAGGCATCGACGGCGGCCCGGTCGGTGACGTCGAGGACCTGTGCCCGCGCGACCCGGCCGGCCTCGGTGATCTCTTCGGCCAGGGCCTCGATCCGGTCGGCGCGACGGGCGACCAGGACCACCTCGTAGCCCTCGGCGGCGAGTCCGCGAGCGGTGGCCGCGCCGATCCCGCTGCTGGCTCCGGTGACGACCGCGGTCGCTGTCATGTTGGTTCCTCCCCAGGACTGACGTTGTCGCGCCGAGCGTATCCGGGCGGGTGGGTCGCCGAACGGGAGGACCCGCGCCACCGTGCCAGAGGATCCGGACGACCTGGACGACCTCGCTGCCGTGATCCGCCTCTACCTCGCGCACCGGGGCTGATCCATCCGGACCGAGGACGCGAAATAACCCGTGGCCCCGGGCGAAACACCATGGTATTTTCGGCGGAATTCATCCTCCGCTGCAATTCCACCGCTTGGGAAGAACGCCCATGGCCGAAACAGAATATCCTGCACCGCCCGGAGAACGGTCACTACTTCGACGATTCACCGTGTACTCACTCGGCACATCCCTCGCCGACTTCGTTTACGGTGCGGTCTTCGTCACGATTTTCCTGGGGCGCGGCGCGGAACCATGGATGGTGGGGTCGATCATGGCCGGCGCCAACCTGGTCGGTCTCCTCATGGAGGCGCCGAGCGGGGCACTGGGCGACCGCTACGGACACCGGAGGTTGTTGTTCATCGGCCTGCTCGGTTGGAGCGCCGGATTCATGCTCGTCGGCGCCGCACCGACCCTGCCCCTGACCCTGGTGGGCATGTGTTTAGGCACCGTCGGTTACGCGCTGCACTCGGGCACCATGAGCGCGATCCTGATCAACCGGGTCGATGCCCGGGACCGGACCGCCCGGATCGCGCGGATCGTTCGTGTGGGAGCCCTGTCCGGCCGGGTCGGTTCGGCACTCGGCGCCGCCCTGGTGATGGTGGCGGGTGCGTGGCTGCCCGCGGGTCCACTGGTGGCCTGCGGTGGTCTGCTGATGTTGTCCCTCGCGGCCCTGACACCGTTGAGTTTCCCCGACACTCCTGGACGACCGGACCGGCGGATCGGTGTGCTCGTGCTGGAGTCGGTCTCCCAGGTGCTCAGCCGGCGCTTCGCCCCGATGGTGGCGTTGGCCATGGGCGCCATGTCGGCGACGGTGCTGTTGGTGGCTTCCTGGCAGCCGATGCTGCTGGAGCGTTTCGGGCAGGACGTCCACCTCAACGGTCTGTTCCTGCTGGTGATGACGTTGTCCCTGGCGGCGGGGGCGGCCGCCGCGCGTTGGGTGCACCCGCGCCGACCTCACGTGTGGGGCCCGCTGTCGGTCATGGCGATCGGACTTCCCGTGGTGTTGGCCGCGCACGACGTGGTCCCGTTGATCGTCGGCCTGGTCGCGGCCGAGTTCCTCATCGGCCTCGCGGGCGTGGTGACGGGGATCTGGTGCCAACTGATGTTCACCGACGCCGACCGCAACACCATGTTCTCCACGATATCGACCCTGGCCATGTTGGCCGGTGTCGCGACCAGTTTCAGTTTCGGCTGGCTGTGGGATCTTTGGGGGATTCCCACAGCGGTCACCATCATGGCTTTGGGATCCGTCGTCGGTGGGGTCGTCTCACTCACCCTGGTCCGCCTTTTCCCGGAGTCCACGGAATTCACCGAGACGAAAATGGAAGATTCCGACAGAAATAGTGAACCCGAGAGTTCATGACCCGCACGAATCACCCATTCGCCACCTTGATAATCTGCGGGCGATCGACGTGGAGGAAGTGAGTGATGATGGATCTGTCGCGGTTGTGCGGGGAACGTCCGATCGTCCAGGCGCCGATGGCCGGGGGCGCCACCACCCCGGACCTGGTGGCCGCGGTGAGCGCCGCCGGCGGCCTGGGGTCGCTGCCGGCCGGATATCTGACCGCCGACGCGTTCGGCGCTCGGATCGCCGAGGTGCGCGGGCTGGGGACCCAGGTGTTCGCGGCCAATCTGTTCGTCCCCTCCCCCTCTCGGTCTCCGGAGTGCGACGACGAACTGGCCGCCTACCGCTCCGAGCTGGCGGAGGAGTCCGGGCGTCTGGGTGTGGAGGTGGGACCGGCCCGCTACGACGACGATGACTGGGACGCCAAGGTCGACCTGCTGGTCGAGGCCCGGGTACCCGTCGTGAGCTTCACGTTCGGTTGCCCTTCCGAGGAGGTCCTGACCCGGCTGCGCGCGGTGGGGTCGGCGACCGTCGTCACCGTCACCACCGTGGCGGAGGCCCTCACCGCCGTGGCCCGGGGCGCCGACGGTGTGTGCGCCCAGGGCGTGGAGGCGGGCGGCCACCGCGCCGTCTTCGACCCCGCCCATGGTGGGGACCGCCCGTTGGCCGAGCTGTTGCCAGACGTGGTGCGTGCGGTGGACGTCCCGGTGATCGCCGCCGGCGGGATCATGGACGGTGCCGATGTCGCCGCGGTCCTGACCTCCGGAGCGGCCGCCGCCCAGTCGGGCACGGCGTTCCTACGTTGCCCGGAGAGCGGCACGCAGCCGGTCCACAAGGCCGCGCTCGCCGACCCCGACTTCACCGAGACCTCACTGACGTGTGCGTTCACCGGCCGACCGGCGCGGGGGCTGACCAACCGCTTCATCCTCGACCACCGCGATGCCCCCTGCGCCTACCCACAGGTGCACCACATGACCAAGCCACTGCGCGCCGCCGCGACCCGGGCCGCCGACCCCGAGGGGATGGCGTTGTGGGCGGGGACCGGGTTCCGGCGGGCACGGGAGTCGCCGGCGGGCGAACTGGTGACGGTGCTGCGTGATGAGGCGATCCAGGCGGGCGCCTCCCTCTGACCCGCACGGGACCCCCGACGTCCTCACCACCTCCTCACGGCACCGGGTGACCCCGGTAGGTTCGCCGTGTGAACCTGCGACTGACCTACCTCGACTCCCACGTGGATCTACGGTTCGCCCCCGGCACGGACCTGGAGCCGACACTGCGATTCCTCGGCACCCACCTCACCATCGCTCCGACCCCGGACCAGGGCCCCGAGCCCTTGGCCACGCTGTACGTGCACGCGTCCCCGACACGTACGCCTCCGGCCGACGTCACCTGGTCGGAGGGGTTCGTCCGGCGCAGCGCGAGCGATTTCTTCACCATCCCCGCCAAGTTGGCGTCTTCGAAGGGACGCGAGTACGTGGAGTGCGTCCGCAGCGGCACGCGCTTCGTGTTCGACCGCGAAGAACGGCGCGTCGACGTCACCGTCACCCCCGGTACAGGCCTGGAACCGGTGGAATTGCTCCGTGAACTGGTGCTGCGCGACCAGGAGAACCGGGGCGCGTCGGTCCTGCACGCCACCGCCGCCCACCGCGATGGTGAGGCAGTGCTGGTCGTGGGGGCCAAGGGCGCTGGAAAGAGCACGATCTTGCTGGAGCTGGTGGAGCATCACGGTTTCGAGGTCCTGAGCGGCGACAAGACGGTGGTGCGTCCCGGTCCGGACGGGGCGCCGCTGGTGTCGGGATGGCCGGACTACCCACACCTGGGCTACGGGACCATCGTCAAGTATCCGGGGCTGGCGGAGATCGCCGGCGCCGTGAACGAACCCGAGGGACACGCGTTCTCTCCCCTCGGCAAATACGCGGTGGACCCCGGCCCCTTCCGGGAGCGTTTCGCCAATGCGGCGCCCGGCACGACCGTCCCCGTGCGTGCGGTCCTCTACCCCTCCATCGGTCCGGGTCCCACCGAACTCACCCCCTTCCGTCCCGCCCCGAGCGACCTGGCGGGCCACGCCGAGTCGGGGTTCGACGGCCCCGTCTGGCATCACTTCGTCCCGGACCTGCGCGAACGATGGGTGGAACAACGCTCGCACCTGCTCGCGTGTCTGGCCGAGGTGCCCTCTCTGCGACTCACCGGCATGGGGGATCTCGCGAGGGTGTCACTGCCCTGACCTCCCCCGGTTTCCGGTCGGATTGTCGGTGGTGCGGGGTACGGTCGCCGCCTCCCCCACTTCCGGAAGGCGGCGCGGTGCCCCCGACGAACACCCGCGAGTCCCCCTGGCGATTCAGTCGCGACGAACGCACCCTCGTGTTGGGCGCCCTGCTCAACTCGATGGCGTTCTTCGCCGCCCTGCCGTTCGCGGCGCTCTACCTCGCCGACCGCACGGACCTGCCGACCGCGGGTATCGGGGCGGTGGTCGGTGGTATCGCCATGATCGCGGCGCTGGGCGGCCTGGCCGGCGGGATGCTCGCCGACCGCTTCGGCACGGTCCGGCTGATGCGGCTGGGACTGCTCTCGAACGTCCTGGTCTACGTCGCGCTGGCCTTCGTCACCGCGCCGGTCGCCATCATCGCCCTGTTCCTGTGCCTGGGCGTGGGACGCACGATGGTCGAACCGAGCATGAAGAAGCTGCTGTCGCTGGCCGACACCGGCGACGGGCGGATCTTCCGGGTCCGCTACATCACCCTGTGCCTGGGCGCGATCGTCGGCCCCGCCGTGGGCGGTTTGCTCTACCACGCGAGCCCGACGGCGTTCTTCCTGGTGCCCGCCGCCTTCTTCGCCCTGTACCTGGCGGTGATGGTCGTTCGTGGCGACGAGTTGGCACGCCTGGACTCCCCGTCCTCCGGTGGTGCCGGCTCCGCCTGGACCGCGGCCCTGCGCGATCCGCTGCTCCTGGCCGCGATCGGCGCCGGCGCGGTGGTCTTCCTGGTGTTCTCCCAGATGGACACGGCGATCCCGCTGTACATGAAGGGGACCTACGGGGACCGGACGGAGTACCTGTTCGCGTCGTTGCTGGTGGTCAACGCCGTGCTGGCGTTGTTGGTGCAGCCTCTGGTGATCCGGCTGTCCGAACGTCTGCCTCAGGGCCCGCTGGTGACGGCGGGCTGTGCGTGCTTCGCGGTGGCGTTCGCCTTCGTATGGCTGGGGACGAGCGCTGTGGTGGCGCTGTACGTGGCCATCGTGTTCTGGACCCTGGGCGAGGCGATCCTGCTGCCGTTGCCGGACATCGCGGTCCACGCCATCGCCACCGACGACCGCAAGGGCACCTACTTCGGCCTGTCCGAGCTGCGTTACCTGGGGTTCTTCGTCGGCCCCGTCCTGGGCGGGGTGCTTCTGGACCTGTCCGCCCCGGTCTACTTCACCGGCATGGCCCTGGCGATCTTCCTCTGCGTACCGCTCCTGTCACGCACCGCGAAGGCGGACCTACCACTTGGTAACAATTGAAAACGGCAGCCCATGAGACCTAGAGCACGTGAGCCGGGACACTCTAGGGTTCCGCCATGGGTGTATTGCGTAAGCGTGTCCTTCTTCGTGTCGTTTTGGGGTTTGTCGCGGTCGTCGCGTCGCTCGCCCTGATCACCGCTCTCCTCGGCGTGTGGGCGGTGCGCAGCTCCTTCCCCACCACCGATGGGGAACTCTCCCTGCCGGAACTGAACGCGCCGGTGAACGTCCTGCGGGACGAACACGGGGTCGCGCACGTATACGCCGACAACTCCGATGACCTCTTCGTCGCCCAGGGGTTCACCCACGCCCAGGACCGCTTCTGGGAGATGGACTTCCGCCGTCACGTCACCGCGGGCCGCACCGCCGAACTGTTCGGCCCGGACCAGGTCGAGACCGACGTCTACCTGCGCACCATGGGCTGGCGCCGCGTCGCCGAGCAGGAGTACGACCTGCTCTCCGAGGAGACGCAGGGGTACCTGGACGCCTACGCCGCCGGGGTGAACGCCTGGATCGAGGACAACGAAGGGCTTTCCGCGAGCCTGGAGTACGGACTCCTGGGCATCACCGCCGACGACTACACCGTCGAGCCCTGGACCCCCACCGACAGCCTCGCCTGGCTCAAGGCCATGGCCTGGGACCTGGGCGGCAACCTCCAGGAGGAGACCGACCGCGCCCTGCTGCTCTCCAACGGCCTCGACCGGGAACGGATCGAGGAGCTCTACCCGGAGTACCCGACCGAGCGACACGCACCCATCACCGACACCGAAGAGCACAACGGCACCGAGCCGGAGGCCGACCTGTCCCGGGGTCCAGAACTCCCCGAAGAGGCCTTGGACGCCCTCGAAGGTCTGCCCGCCGTCCATGACGCCGTGCCCGACCTCCTCGGCCCCTCGGACAGCCCCGACATGGGTTCCAACTCCTGGGTGGTCTCCGGGGAGCACACCGACACCGGCGCTCCCCTGCTGACCAACGACCCCCACCTGGGCGCCTCCATGCCGTCCACCTGGTACCAGATGGGCCTGCACTGCACGGAACTGTCCAAGGAGTGCCCCTTCGACGTCAGCGGGTTCAGCTTCTCCGGGCTGCCCGGCGTGGTCATCGGCCAGAACGAGTCGATCGCGTGGGGCTTCACCAACCTCAACCCGGACGTCATGGACCTGTACCTGGAACAGGTCGAGGGCGACAACTACATCGTGGACGGCGAGGAACGCCCCCTGGAGATCATCGAGGACACCATCGAGGTCTCCGGCGGTGAGGACATGGACATCACCATCCGCTCCACACACCACGGCCCGATCCTGTCCACGACCGCCGCCGGCGGGAACCTGCGCGAGATCGGTGCGACCCCCTCCGAGGGCGACGACTCCCCCTACGCGGTCTCCATGCGGTGGACCGCCCTCCAGCCGGGAACCACCGCCGACTCCATCTTCGCCCTGAACCGCGCACGTGACTGGGACGACTTCCGAAGCGCCGCAGCACAGTTCGAGGTACCGGCGCAGAACCTCGTCTACGCGGACGACGAGGGCAACATCGGCTACCAGTCCCCCGGTCTGGTGCCGGTGCGCGGCAAGGGCGACGGCCGTTGGCCCGCCCCCGGCTGGGACTCCGACTACGACTGGGAGGAGGAGTACCTTCCCTTCGACGAGCTGCCCAGCGTGCTCAACCCCGAGTCGGGGATCATCGTCACCGCCAACCAGTCGGTGGTCGACGAGGACTACGAACACTTCCTCACCACCGACTGGGACTACGGCTACCGCAGTCAGCGGATCAACGACCTGCTGGCGGAGGCGGTCGCCGACGGCCCGGTGACCATCGAGGACATGGAACGCGTCCTGATGGACTCCCACCACGGCGCCGCCGTCGACATCACGCCCCACCTCCTGGACGTGGACGTGGACGGAACCACCGCCGAGGCACAGGACGAACTGGCGGACTGGGACCACTTCAACGAACCCGACTCCGCGGGCGCGGCCTTCTACAACGCGACCTGGCGTCACCTGCTCCCCCTGCTCTTCGACGAGTTGGGCGAGATGGACATGAACAGCAACTCGCGCGGCATGTACGTGGTGACCGGGCTGTTGGAGGACCCCGACTCCCCATGGTGGGAGGGCCGGGAGGTCAGCGGCCGTGACGAGGTACTGGCCGCCGCCATGGACGAGGCCGCCGAGGAACTCACCGAACTGCTCGGCGACGATCCCGCCGCCTGGCGCTGGGGCGATCTGCACACCCTCACGGCCACGCACGAGTCGTTCGGCAGCTCGGGGATCGGCCCGGTGGAGTGGCTGTTCAACCGCGGCCCGGTGGAGAGCCCGGGGGGTTCGAGCATCGTCAACGCGACCGGGTGGAACCCGGCCGAGGGGTACGGCATCACCACGGTCCCGTCCATGCGGATGGTCGTCGACCTGTCCGACCGGGACTCCTCCACCTGGATCCACCTGACCGGCAACTCGGGGCACGCCTTCCACCCCAACTACGACGATCAGTTGGAACCATGGTCCGAGGGAACGTCACTGCCGTGGGCGGTGACGGAGGAGGCCGTGCGCGAGGCGAGCACGGACGAGCTCACCCTCACCCCATAGGAACCATCCGGGATCGGGGCGGGGACCTCGTGGTCCCCGCCCCCACGCGTGGGCTCACAGCGGGAACGAGGTGCCGGTCCACTCCTCGGACAGCTTCCACAACCGGCGGGCGGCGTCGGTGTCCTGGGCGGGTCCGCTACGACGGACCAGGCCGGGCGCGCCGGCGCCGAACATCCCGGTGGGGCCGGCGTAGGCCGCCCCTGGCACGTCCTGGGTGGCGGCGTAGATCGTCGGCAGGGCACCGGCCGAGGCACTCTGCGCGATGACCTTGTTCAGCACCCGCATGAACCGGTCCTCCAGCGCCTTCTCGGTGCGCCCCTGAAGGTTGGTGGCCGCGTAGCCGGGGTGGGCCGCGGTCGCCAGTACCGAGGACCCCACCTCCTCCAGTCTGCGCTGCAGCTCCAGGGTGAAGAGCAGGTTGGCCAGCTTCGACTGACCGTACGCCCGATAGGGGGTGTATCCCTTCTCGAAGTTCACGTCCTCGAAGTGGATCCCGCGCGCGGTGGCGTGCAACCCGGAGGACACGGTGACCACGCGCCCGGTGACGTGTTCCAGGAGCAGGTTGGTGAGGGCGAAGTGGCCCAGGTGGTTGACGCCGAACTGGGTCTCGAAACCGTCCACGGTGCTGGACCTGGGGATGGCCATGACCCCGGCGTTGTTGACCAGCAGGTGGAGGTCGCCCTTCCAGTCCTCGGCGAAGGCGCGCACCGAGGAGAGGTCGGCGAGGTCGAGCCGACGAACCTCGGTCTCACCGGGGATCGCCCGAGCGGCCTCGTCCCCCTTGGCGGTGTCGCGGACGGCCAGGATCACACGGGCCCCGCGCCCGGCCAGGACCTTCGCGGTCTCCAGACCGAGGCCGCTGTTGGCCCCCGTGACGACAGCGGTCCTGCCACCGAGATCGGGCAGGTGGACGTTCTTCTCGCTCATCCCCACACCGTAGATCCACCGCCGGAAGGCTGTCCACGGCCGCCATGATGACGCCGTCAACATCCCTCTATGCTGGTGAACATGGCCGAACGTCCCTACCACCACGGAGACCTGCGCGCCGTACTCCTGGCCGGTGCGGAACGCACCCTGGCCGACCGCGGACCCGCCGCGATCTCCCTTCGCGAACTCGCCCGTGAGGCGGGCGTGAGCCATGCCGCCCCCGGCCGGCACTTCAAGGACAAGGGGGCGCTGTTGGACGCCCTCGCGCTCAGCGGTTTCCAGCGGCTCAAGGCCGCCCTGCGACGCGCGGACGTCGGGGACGCCGACGCCGAGACCCGTGTCCTCGCCCTGGCCCTGGCCTACGTGGACTTCACCCGGGCCAACGGCGCCCTGCTGGACCTGATGTACTCCCGCAAGCACGACAGCGACGTCGCCGATCGGCTCATCACCGCCATCGAAGAGCTGCTCGACGTCGTGCTCGCCCCGATCGTCCAGGGTCAGCACGCCGGCGAGATCGTCCAGGGCGACCCGCAGTCGATCGCCTACACCGTCGTCTCCACCCTGCACGGTTTCGCGTCCCTGACCGCCGACCACTCCGAGGAGAAGTTCGACGGGGTCCTCCCGCAGGTCGTCCACCACCTCCTCCAAGGCCTCGCCCCGCGCTGACCCACCGATCGGAACCCCCACCTTCCAACAGGCGGATCCCTCGTAGCCTGGTCACCATGAACGCATCGGCGGTCTCACACCGGCGCGGGTTCGCGCCCGCCGTCGACCTCCTGCTCTGGGCGGTCCTCGGTGGACTCGCCGTGGCCGAGCTCTCGGGGGACGAGGGTCGGTCCGGGTTCGCCGAGAGCACGGTCGCGCTGGCCGTGGTGGCGATCGCGGTCGGATCGTTCCGCCGGTCTCCCTCGGTCTCCCTCGCGGTCGCGACCGCCTACGCCACCGCGCAGACGGTTTCGACGGGGCTGGGGTTGTTCACCACGCTCTACCTGTTCGTGCCCGTGCTGGTGGTGGCCGTCCTGTCCTATCGGTACGGCCTGCGCTCGGATCGCCCCGGTCCGGTGGTGGCACCCGCGATCCTGGCCGCGGCGGTCACGTTCACGGTGAACGCTGCCGCCGCGGCGGTGTTCGGACTCGACACCCGGGCCTACCTGTCGTCGCTGGTGGACTGGACCGGCGGCGCGCTGGCCCTGGTGCTGGCGTTGGTGGCCCCCTGGCTGTTCGCCCGATACCAGCGGCGACGCCTGAACGCGACCCGGGGCGCCTGGGCACTGGCCGAACGGATGGAGCGCACCCGCGCGGCCGAGGCCGACCGCGCCCGCCTGCGCGAACGTACCCGCATCGCCTCCCGCATGCACGACTCCCTGGGCCATGACCTGGCGCTGATCGCGGTGCGCGCGGCGGCCCTGGAGATGTCCGCCCAGGACGACCCGGAGCGGCGGGAGGCCGCCTCGGAGCTACGAGAGGCGGCGCACGAGGCCAACCTTCGGCTGCGCGAGGTCATCGGAGTGCTGCGTGAGGACTCCGACCGGGATTCCGCGGAACCCGAGGAGGGGATCTCGGCGCTGGTGGAACACGCCTCGGACGCCGGGCTCTCGGTGCGCCTGCTACGAGAGGGGCCCGACCCGGAGGCCGGTTCCGTGATGGGCCGCACGGTTCACCGAGTGGTGCGGGAGGGCCTGACCAACGCCGCCAAGTACGCGCCCGGCGGCGAGGTGTCGGTGCGCGTGGTCCGGGGAGAGGACGCCGTCCGGGTGACGGTCACCGACACCGGACCGGTGGAGACCCCGATTCTTCCCGCGCGCACCGGCGAGGACGCCGGCGGGTTGGCGGGGCTACGTGCCCTGGTGGAGGAGCACGGTGGCGAGATCACCGCGGGTCCCGGGGAACAGGGCGGCTTCGAGGTGCGGGCGCTCGTCCCGGAGCGGCCCGAGGACATCGTTTCGGACGAACCCGCCTCGCAGACGGACCGGTTGCGTTCAGAGGCCGACGAACGGGCCCGACGAAGCCTTCGCACCGCCCTGATCGTGCCGGTGGCTCTGACCACCGGCCTGATCGGGTTCGGTTTCCTGACACTGTGGTGGCTGGGCGAGAACTCGGTGCTACCACCGTCGAGCTACGAACGTCTGTCCGTGGGAGACACCGTGGAGAGCGTCGAGGAGGTGTCGCCCCGGTTCGAGTACCCGGCACGCTCGGTCGACCATCCTCCCCCGCCGCCACCCGAGGCGGACGACTGCCGCTTCTACCTGGTGGAACACGAGAGCGGGCTGCCGCCCGTGTACCGGCTGTGCTTCGACGACGGGGTGCTCATCGCCAAGGAACACGTCGAACGGCACGAGTAGCCACCGCTACCCTGGCCCGGTGAGCGAGACGAACGGTGACGCGACGATCCGGGTGGTACTGGCCGACGACGAAGCCATGATGCGCGCGGGGATCCGGGCGATCCTGGCGACCGTTCCCGGGTTCGAGGTGGTGGGCGAGGCCGCCGACGGCGCCGAGGCGGTGTCCCTGGTCGCCGAGCTGGCCCCGGACGTGGCCCTGTTGGACGTGCAGATGCCCGGCACCGACGGGCTCGCCGCCACCGAGACGATCACCGCCGAGCACCCGGGGACGTCCGTGGTCATCCTCACCACCTTCTCCGAGGACGCCTACATCGCACGGGCGCTGTCCAGGGGCGCCACCGGGTTCGTGCTCAAGTCGGGCGACCCGCACGAGTTGGTGTCCGGGGTGCGCGCGGTGGTGGACGGTGGCGCCTACCTGTCGCCCGAGGTCGCCCGGCGGGTCATCGACGAACTGGGGGCGGGCGGCGGCCGGCTGTCGCGTGCCGTGTCCGCCCGGGAGCGCGTCGCCGCGTTGACCGACCGAGAGCGCGATGTGCTGGCGTTGCTGGGCGAGGGTTGTTCCAACGACGAGGTGGCTCGCCGGTTGACGATCGCGCCGGGTACCGCCAAGGTGCACGTGCGGTCGATCCTCGCTCGCCTGGACCTGCGCAACCGAGTGCAGGCCGCGGTGCTGGCGCACGAGGCCGGACTGGTCGACCCGGCCTGACGGGTCCTCGACGCCCCGGCGGAACCCGTGTCTACCCCTTAGTGACTAGTCGGACGGTGTCGCTCAGGCGATGTGCCCGAGGGTGCGCGCGTCGCAGGATGCGGACATGGTCGACACGAATCCATCTCCGCACCCATCCGCGTCCCGACGCGCGTTCGTCCACTCCGCCGCCGCCCTGGTCCTGGTGACGTCCTTCTGCGTGCCCGCCGCCCACTCGGCCGTCACGACCGGGGATCCACTGGTGCTCTCTCCTCCAGAACCGACCGGCCCACACGCCGTAGGGCGCACCGAGGCCCACCTGGTCGACACCTCTCGGGGGCACCCATGGGTGGAGGGTGAGACCGAACGCGACCTCATGATCGGGCTCTGGTACCCGGCCCGGGCCACCCCTTCCGCCGAGCCGGCGCCCTACGTATCCCCCTCCGTGGCCGACGCGCTGTCCGGCTCCCTGTACGGCGCCGGGGTACCGCGCGGTGCCGTCGACGCCGCCTCCTCCACCGCCAACGCCCTCCAGGACGCTCCGGTCGCCGAGGAGACGGAGGACATGCCCGTCGTGCTGTACTCGCACGGGTTCGGTGGGTCGCGGTACACGAACGCCGCCAACCTGGAGGAACTCGCCTCGCACGGGTATCTGGTGGTGGCCATGGACCACCCCTACGAGTCCATCGCGGTCGACCTGCCAGACGGCCGGGTGCTGCGGAACAGCTACCCGGACCGGGAGACCCCCACCTACCGGGAGGCGATCGACACGCGGACCCTGGACACGCGCTTCGTGCTCGACGCCCTGGAGGAGGGCGCCCTCCTGCCCCCGTACCTGGCCGAGGCCGCGGACACCGACACGGTGGGCATGTTCGGGCACTCCGCGGGCGGGCTGACCACCGGGGAGGTCATGCTGGTGGACGATCGGGTCGCCGCCGGCGCGAACCTGGACGGGAGCATGGCCTACCACGTGAGCGACGAGGCGTGGGCGGACGTGACCACCCGCGGGGTGGAGCGCCCGTTCGCGTACTTCGGCGCCGGGCTGTCCGGGGCGGACCTACCGCACCACAGCCGGCACCACCGCGACCTCGAACTGTTCCGCTCCGCCTCGACCGGCCCCTACTTCGAGGTCCACATGGCCGACGGCGAGCACAACTCCTACAGCGACGACCAGTGGGCGTTGCCGGCTTTGGAAGCCGAGCACGGACTGTCCGGGCGGTCCTGGGAGGACCGGCTCGAAAGCATCGGACCGATCGATCCCGAGACCTCGATCGCCGCCCAGCGGGCCTATCTGCTCGCCTTCTTCGACGCCCACCTGCGCGGAACGGAGGAACCGCTCCTGTCCGGGCCGTCTCCGGAGTTCCCGGAGATGGAGGTCATCGACTGAGCTCACCGGGCGCGGCCCGCCCCCGTGCCGACCGCGCCCGGTGACTCACACATCGCGTGCCCGCAGTTCGGACCAGGCGGCCAAGAGCGCGGCCACGGTCCAGCCCACCACCACGGTCACGTTGATCGGCCCGTCGAAGGGCGCGGTGTAGAAACCGACGTCACCGGCGGCGTAGAACTCGACCCCGGCCAGGCCCGGGGTGAGCGCGGCCAGGTCGTCGACCAGGTCGATCCCCGACAGCTGCATCACCATCGGCAACCCCAACAACAGCAGGAACCCGACCAGGACGGTGCTCGCGGTCCCCCGCAGGACGGTCCCGATCCCGACGAACAGGGCGGCGAACAGCGCCATGCACACCCCGGCGCCGAAAACGGTGGCGAGCACGTCCCCGAGTGGGAAGGTCACGTGCGAGGCCAGCAGCACCGCGAGGATCCCCATCCCGGCCAGCCCGGCGACGATCGCCGTGCCGAACGCCAACGCCGCGGTGACCAGGACGCGGGCGGTGAGCACCACGGCCCGGTCGGGGTTCCACGTCAAGGTCCCCACGATGCTCCGGTTGCCGAACTCGTCGGTGGCGGCCAGCGCCGCCAGGACCAACACGGTGAACTGCACCAGGTAGAAGTAGCCCTGTGAGGTGAGTTGGGCGAACTCCACCCCGTCACCGGAAATGGGGTTCTCCAGGGCCCTGGAGAGCTGGGACCAGCCCATCAGTCCCGCGAACACGGTCATCCCGACCACCGCCGCCACCAGGCACCACCACGTGGAGCGTAGGGAGGAGCGGCGGACCCACTCGGCCGCGACCTCCCGGCGCAGCGACCGCCACCGGGACGACCGTGGC
>NZ_JBEYLC010000087.1:0-19384 GCF_040635885.1 Nocardiopsis sp. NPDC006832
GGCCGTTGGCGGTGCGGGTGGGGGCACTCGGAGAGGGGCGTCGCGCACTCGATCAGGCGCGGGCCGTCGTCGAGGACGAACCAGGCCCGCACGAACACGGGCCGATGCCGGTCTCGGCGTTGGCCTCGCTGGTGCGCTGTCACGCCAACATCGATTCCAGGGGGACCACGCGGATCCGGCGTGAACTGCTCTCCTCTCGCAGCCTCTCCGGTTGGGAGGACACCCCGGCCTGGCCGGCGTTCACCCTGGCCCGGGTGCACCTGCTCATCGACGAGGAACAGGCCGACCGCGCCGAAGCGGAGCTGCGTCGCTACGAACACACCGCCACCGGACCGGCCCTGCTCGGAGCCGAAGGGGTGTTCGCTCTGGTCAGGGCGTTGCGGCACCAGGACAAGCACACCGACGCCCTGGACGCCCTGGACCGGTTGGAGGCCGAACTCGAACTGGGTGAGGAACGCGGTGCCACCAACCCGCGCAGTCCCGCGCTGTCGCGCGCCATCCGCTTCGAGCGAGCCAGGCTGCTGTCCTGGCTGGCCCGCTTGGGCCTGTGCGACGCTCGCAAGGCCATCGCCCTGCTGCCGACCGTCGACGAGGCCGAGGCCTGCCCGAACCTGCGCCCGACCTGGGCCGAGGCCGTGGAGAACCTGGTCTGCCAGGGGAGCGTGCGCAACGACTGGCGGCTGGGGGTACGGGTGACCACCTGGTCACGCTACTTCGAACGGGTGGGGGCGCCGCGTCGCGGCGCGGAGATGGCGCTGACCGCCACCCGCCTGGCCGGGGGACGAGGCGCCCACTGGGTCGCCGAATGCTCGGCTCTGCGGGCCGAACGTCTCATCGGCGAACTCGGCGCGGCCGAGGAGATCGGTGGTGACCTGGCGGAGGCGCGTGCGATGGTGCGCGGGATGAACCCGGTCCGGCCACTGGCCCCGGCTCCGAACATCCTGGAGTTCCTGCGTGCCCAGCCCGCGGAGGAGGTCGACCCCGAGGAGCAGGCCGAACAGGTCAACGTGGCGTTGGCCGCGCTGCCGCACGACTCCGCGCTGTTGAGCGCGCTGGGTCAGGTGGGCCGCACGCTCATGCTCTCCGACGCGGCCACCGAACCGCAGTGGCGGCACGTGCGCGAACAACCCGGTGACCAGCGCGCGGCCCTGTCCCTGCTGGAGACCCTGCTGCACGACAACGACACCGGTGGGGTGCGCGACCTGGTCCGTACCCTGGCCGCGGGTGCGCTGCCGGGCCAAGGCGAGAGGGTGCCTTCGGCCTCGCCGACGGCGGCCCCGGCACAGCCCGCTCCGATGGCCCCTGTGCGGGGCGCACACCGGGCGCCCGACACCGAGGGTGGACCCGCGCGTGTGCCGAGCGGGCCCCAGAGCGTTCCGGTGGGGCAGGGCGCGCCCTCGGACCCGGGCGCCCCCGTACCCGGCTCCGATCCCACCCTGGTGGAGGGGGCCTACCGCGTGACCGAGGGGGAACGTCGCATGGCCCAGGTCGCGGGCGGATACGAACCTCGCTGAACCAGCGGGGCCTCGCCCTGGAACCCGTCGAGTCCCCCCTTCCGACCGAGGCTCAGCGGTCGACGGGGGCCCCGTCGGACAAGGCCCTGCCCGCCGGGTAGGTCAGTGCCGCCGCGGGGAGTGGGGCCGGTCGGCCACTGGCCAGCACCCGGACCCGGCCCGGGGCCCCGGCCGGGCGTTCCGTCGCGCCGATTCGGCGCAGAGTCTGGGCGGCCACCGCCTCCGCGGCGGTGAACAGTTCGGCGCGGTGCCCCAGCGCCTCGGAGATCCGCGAGCCCACCAGGTCGTAGTGGGTGCATCCCAGCACCACCCCGCGCACCTGTGGCGGGGTCAGCTTCGCCGCGTACTCCACCGCCGCGGCGATCCGATCGGAGTCCGCCGACTCCACGGCCTCGGCCAGCCCGACACAGGCGACCGGGGCCACGTCCACGCCCTTGGCGAAGTTCTCCACCAGACCGTGCTGGTAGGCGCTGCGGGTGGTGACCTCGGTGGACCACACCGCGATGGGGGTGCCCGCCGCCGCGGCGGGCTTGATCGCCGGCACCGTGCCGATCACCGGGATACGCGGCTCGTACTCGGCGCGCAGCGCGCCCAGTCCGTGTACGGAGGCGGTGTTGCACGGCACCACGACGGCGTCCAGCCCGCCGCCGTCCTCGACGGCGGCCCGGGTCGCGGCGTCCGCCCCGGCCAGGGCGCGCCGGATCACCTGATCCGGGGTACGGCGCCCCCAGGGCATGTGGTCCGGGTCCATGGACAGGTACAGGTCGGCGTCGGGGCGGGCCGCGTGCAGGGCGGCCGCGGTGGAGAGCATGCCGATGCCGGAATCAACGAGAGCGATGCGCACGGAACCGAATCCTATGCGGCCCCTTCGGTGACCACGCCATCACACCAGGTGTTCGGGGGTGTCCCCGCGAGGGTTCCACGAACCTGGCCGAAAGCGGCCGAGAGTGGGTAGGACACGTACCGAAATGGGGTGGCACGGAACCGTTATCGGTGGATAGAACAGAGTGGTCGGCCCGCCCGGCGCACCATACGGTCCGGGCCCGGTCGGCCCACGCTGAGCCTCGCGAATCGTCAGGAGAGAGCCGGTATGACCCGTGAACAGTCCGGTACGACTCCGCAGCACATAACCTTCGGCCACGCCGGCCCCGGCACGGGCCTCACCGAACACGTCGCGGCGGCCCAGAAGTTGAGCAGGGACTATCGGGCCCTGCCCACGGACGCACCGGTCCGCCTGGCCAAACCCACCTCCAACCTCTTCCGGTTCCGGGAACCCTCCTCCGCCCCGGCCCTCGACGTGTCCGCGTTCGCCGGGGTCATCTCCATCGACCCCGTCGAACGGCTGGCCGACGTCGGCGCCATGACCACCTACGAGGAACTCGTCGCCGCCACCCTGCCGCACGGACTCATGCCCTTGGTGGTACCGCAGTTGCGCACCATCACCCTGGGCGGGGCCGTCACGGGGCTGGGCATCGAGTCGTCCTCGTTCCGCAACGGGCTCCCGCACGAGTCCGTGCAGGAGATGGAGATCCTCACCGGCTCCGGCGAGGTGGTGACCGCCACCCGCGACAACGCGCACAGCGACCTGTTCCACGGCTTCCCCAACTCCTACGGAACCCTCGGGTACGGCCTGCGGCTTCGCATCGAACTCGAACCGGTCTCCCCGTACGTCCACCTGCGCCATCTGAGGTTCTCCGACGCCGCCGAGGCGATGGACGCCCTGGCCCGGATCAGCGCGGCGGCCGAGCACGACGGGGACCGGGTCGACTTCGTGGACGGGGTGGCCTTCGGTCCCGACGAGCTGTACCTGACCCTGGCCCGCTTCACCGACCAGGCCCCCTGGACCAGTGACTACACGGGCAACGACATCTACTACCGGTCCATCCCGCGCTACGCGGGCGACGGACCCGGCGACTACCTCACCATCCACGACTACCTGTGGCGCTGGGACACCGACTGGTTCTGGTGCTCCAGGGCCTTCGGCACCCAGAACCCGTTGGTGCGGCCGCTGTGGCCGCGGTCCCTCAAACGCTCCGACGTCTACCGCAGGCTGGTCGCCTGGGACCGGCGCAGCGACTTCTCCCGGCTGCTCGCCCATTACCGGGGCCGACGCCCACAGGAACCGCTCATCCAGGACATCGAGGTGGGCGTCGAACACGGCGCCGAGTTCCTGGACTTCTTCCACGCCGAGGTCGGCATGAACCCGGTGTGGATGTGTCCGCTGCGGCTGCGCGAGCCGCGTCGCCCGGACACGCCCGAGGGCGAACACGTGTGGCCGCTCTACCCGCTGGAGAACGACCGACTCTACGTGAACTTCGGGTTCTGGGGGCTGGTCGACATGAAGCCGGGCCAGCGGCACGCCCACCACAACCGCCGGGTGGAGGAGGAGGTCGCGCGGCTCGGCGGGCACAAGTCCCTCTACTCGGACGCCTTCTACACCGAGGACGAGTTCTGGGCCCTGTACAACGGCTCCGCCTACCGCGACCTCAAGGACACCTACGACCCGCAGGGTCGGCTGTTGGACCTGTACGCCAAGTGCGTACGCAATCGCTGAGCTACTGGACACCACCATCGGGAGGCGACCCGCGGGTCGGGCCGCGTCCGTGAGGAGGAAGGACGCACAATGCGACTTGCTGAGATCTTCGAGCGTGTCGTGGGGCCGAACGCACCGATTCGGTTCACCGCCTACGACGGAAGCTCCGCGGGCGATCCGAACAGCGACGTGACGTTGCACGTGCGCACCCCGGTCGCCGTCAACCACCTCGCGCAGTCACCCAACGCCGTCGGCCTGACCCGTGCCTACGTCTCCGGTCACCTCGAACTCGAAGGTGACATGTACACCGCGCTCAGACGGATGACGGACTTCGCCTTCGCCGAGGGCGTCAACGTGTCCGCTCGCGACCTCGTCGACATCGTCCGCTCCATCGGCTGGGTCAAGTTCGTCAACCGGGTCGCCCCGCCGCCCCAGGAGGTGCGGCGCAGGACCCTGCTCGGGCGGGGGATGCGCCACTCCAAGGAGCGCGACGCCGAGGTCATCCACCATCACTACGACGTCTCCAACGAGTTCTACGCACTGGTCCTGGGTCCGTCGATGACCTACACCTGCGCGGTCTTCGACGAGGAGGACGGCGGCCTGGACCGGGTGGGCGCCTCCGACGGGGCGTTGGAGAGCGCCCAGTTCCGCAAGTACGACCTGGTGGCCCGCAAGCTCGGCCTGGAGAAGGACATGGAGCTCCTCGACGTGGGCTGCGGGTGGGGCGGTATGGTCCGCCACGCGGCCCGCGAGCACGGGGTTCGGGCGATCGGCGTGACCTTGTCCAAGGAACAGGCCGAGTGGGGCGCGAAGAAGATCGCCCAGGAGGGCCTGACCGAGCTCGCCGAGATCCGCCACATGGACTATCGGGACGTGCCCGACGGCAGCTTCGACCGGATCAGCTCCATCGGGCTGACCGAGCACATCGGGTCGAGGAACCTGGACGCCTACTTCTCGTCGCTCAACGACAAGCTCGTGCCGGGCGGCCGGTTGCTCAACCACTGCATCACCCGTCCGCGCAACGACCTGCCACCGATGAACACCGGGGGCGTGATCAACCGCTACGTGTTCCCCGACGGTGAGCTGGAGGGCCCCGGCCGGATCCAGACCGCCATGAACGACAACGGGTTCGAGATCCGCCACCAGGAGAACCTGCGCGAACACTACGCCCTGACCCTGCGCCACTGGGGCGAGAACCTGGAGCGCAACTGGGACGAGGCCGTTCGGGAGGTCGGCGTGGGCACCGCCAGGGTCTGGCGCCTGTACATGGCCGGATGCGTCCTCGGGTTCGAGCGCGACGTCGTGCAGCTCCACCAGATCCTGGGCGTCAAGCAGGACGGCACCGCCTCCCACATGCCGCTACGACCCGACTTCTGAGTTCGGGCCCGGAAGGGCGGCCGGGGGCGTTCGCGGCGCGCGGACACCCCCGGCCCACCACCTGCCCCACGCGGGTACGGGCAGACGGCATCATGGTCAACGTCCAGTACCAGCAGCCGCGAAGGGACCCGCAGTGTCCTCCGACGACCATCCCTCCGAACCCGCTTCCGACCCCGGGTCCGGCCCCGACCTGCCGGACCACGTCAAGGAGACCGCCATCGCGCTGATCGGCGCGTACGCGGACCACAACCGCGAGGAGCTGGACGGTGTGATCCCCCGGGCCACCGACGACTCCGACGGTGTCCTGTCCGAGTTGAAGGTGATCGCGGCGTTCCTCAGCCGCAGGGTCCAGACCACCGGTGTGGTCTGGAAGCCCGCCGACTCCCGCGAGGCGGTGGCCCGCACCGTCGCCGAGATGCTCCCCCCGGAACTGGAGTTCGCGGTCTCCACCGCCTGGGAGGCGCACTCGGTGGGCGAGGAGGAGGCCGCCGAACGCTTCACCAGGGGCGATCCCATGGTCTACGTCCACATGCTCGCCGCGTTCGGTGCCGCCATCGGCCTCGCCGTCTACAAGCGCGCCGAACTGGTCTCCACCCTGCGTCAGGTCACCGGTCTGAGTGAGTGAGGGGCCGGCTCCCCGGCACTCCCTAACAGCTCAGACACAAGTGGCAGTGGTTTACTTCACAAGTTGGCGTTAATTACGTAGGTTTCCTACCAACCCTCAGGGGACCCTCGAAAGAAAGCGGGAGGCGAGCCGATGGCACGCAGACGAGTACACCAGTACCTTCCCCTCCCCGCGGCCTCACTCGCCCTGGTGCTCGCCGCCACGGCCTGCGGCGGCGGTGACGGCGGCGGTGACACCGACACCCTCCAGGTGTGGATCATGGAAGGCACCAACCCCGACGCCACCTCCTTCTTCGACGAGGTGGGAACGGCCTTCGAGGAGGAGAACGGGATCGGCGTCGAGGTCGAGTTCGTGCCCTGGCAGGACGCCCAGGACAAGATCTCCACCGCCATCGCCGGCGACACCCTGCCCGACGTCGTCGAGTTGGGCACCACTTTCACACCGGAGTACGCCGACGCCGGGGTCCTGCACGACCTGTCCGGCTACATCGACGACCCCTCCCGGTTCCAACAGGAGATGTACGAGATGGGTGTCGTCGACGACGTCGCCTACGGGGTGCCCTGGTACGCGTCGATCCGATCGATCATCTACCGCAAGGACATCTTCGAGGAACACGGCCACGAGGAGCCCGCCAACTGGGAGGAACTGCGCGACACCGCGCTCGACCTCGCCGAGGCCGAGGAGGACATGATCGCCTTCCCGGTGCCCGGCGACGCCCAGTACTCGGTCATGCCGTGGGTCTGGGGCGGTGGCGGCGAGGTCGCCGTGGAGGAGGCCGACGGCACTTGGAGCTCCACCATCAACGCGCCGGAAGGGCGCGCCGGAGTCGAGTTCTTCACCGACCTGGCCCTGGAGGACGAGCTGTCCACCACGGGCGCGGTCAACTGGAACGAGATCGACGTCATGGAGGCGCTCTCCGACGAGCAGGCGATCATGGCGATCTCCAACAGCTCCAACCCCAAGGCCATCATCGAGAACAACCCCGACCTGGAGGACAAGCTCGGCGTGTTCGTGCTGCCCGGGCAGGAGGACGGGTACACCGAGTCCTTCGCCGGAGGGTCGCTGCTGTCGGTGTTCGAGGGCACCGGTAACGAAGAGGCCGCCTGGCAGTACGTCGACCTCCTCACCAACGGCGAGTACTTCGAGCGCTGGGGCGAGGAGAGCGGCTTCTTCCCGGCCGGCGTCGAGGAGATCGAGGGCTACGCCGAGTCCGAGGACCCGCTCGTGCAACCGTTCGCGACCCAGCTGCTGGAGGCCGGCAAGAGCACCCCGGCCGTCCCCGCCTGGTCGCAGGTCGAGGCCGAGGGCGTGATCGTCAAGATGCAGCAGGACATCCTGAACGGTAACGCCAGCGTCGAGGAGGCGACCGACACCGCCGCCGAGACCATCGAGAACATCCTCAACGAGGGCAATTGAGACCCACGTCGGCCCCACGGCGGTCCAAGCGCGCGCCGCTCCTGAGCATGAGAGGGCGGCGCGCCCTCCTGCCGTGGGTCCTCCTGGTACCGCCGCTGGGCGTCATCGGAGTCCTGCTGCTCCTGCCCATCGGCCGGATCGTGTGGCTGTCCTTCCGGGACTTCAAGCTGCGCAACCTGGTCTCGGGGGAGTCCGACTTCATCGGGCTCTCCAACTACGTCACGCTGCTGACCGACCCGTACCTGTGGCAGACCGTACTGGTCAACACACTGACGTTCGCCGTGGTCGCGGTGGTGACCACGGTCGTACTGGGCACGCTGGTCGCCCTCTTGTTGTCCACGCTGAAGCCCCTCCCACGGATCATCGTGGTCTCCTGCATCATGGTGGCCTGGGCCATGCCCGCGGTCAGCGGCACCTACGTGTGGATCTGGATCTTCGACGTCGACCAGGGCGTGATCGCCCAGGCGCTCATGGGGATGGGCGTCGTCGACTCCGGCGGCTACAACTGGTTCGCCGACCGGTTCTGGTTCTACGCCATCGTCACCCTCAACATCGTGCACAGCGGGTTCCCGTTCGTGGCGGTGACCGTGCTGGCGGGGCTGCTCACCGTGCCCAAGGAGCTGTACGAGGCGGCCCGCATCGACGGCGCCGGCGCGTGGAAGCGCTTCTGGCACGTCACGTTCCCGACGCTGCGCCCGGTGTTCGCGGTGGTGACGGTGCTGTCCACCATCTGGGACTTCAAGGTGTTCGCGCAGATCTACCTGATGCCCGGCGGCGACGTCGGCGGTTCCGAGATGCTCAACCTGGGCGTGTGGTCCTACGTGAAGTCCTTCGGCCAGAACGACTTCGGGATGGGCTCCGCCATCGCCGTCATGCTCACCCTGCTGCTCCTGGGCGTGACCGTCGTCTACCTGCGCGCGCTGTTCCGGGAGGACGAGCTGCGATGAGACCTCGATCGAACCGGGAAACGCCTCGCCCGGCCCCGCCCTCAGCCCAGATCCTCGATCAGGAGCTCGCGTACCACCCGCCAGTCCACCGAGGCCAGGGAACGCCGTTCCAGGTCCTCCCGGACGGCGGCCATGGTCCGCAGGGCGTCCTCGTCGAGCGGACGACCGGCGTCGTTGCCCCGGTTGACCAGCCCGTCCACGTACGCGTGCAGTCGACGCCCCCCGGGGTCGCGTCGGGCGTGCCGGACGGCGCTCGCCCGGAACCTGGCGTCGTGCGGGATCCACGCGGCGATCACCTCGGTGGGGGAGAGCCCGGCGATATCGCCCACACGCTTCTCCTCACCGTCTTCGCCCTCGGGAACGAGGGGGATTCTAGGCCATGTCCCGCGGATACATACCCTGCTGCGCGGCGCCCCAGCGGCACCGTCACTGCGTTCTCATCAGTCGACAGCCAAACCCAGGCGGGCCCCCGCTGTGCGACAGTGCCGAGCTTGCGAGGTGTGCACAGTAGGGGCACTCCATTCTTCGGCCTTGTGCCGGCACCACTGGATGCGCCGCTCGCGACGGGCAGCATCCACGGAACACGCCCTGGGCCATGTCCCGCGAGTACCTACCCGGCCGAGGCCGGGGTGCTTCGGGACCATCGCCGTCAAAGGAGGTCCGTTGGTCACCTCTAGCTCCGGGACCGTCGAAGGACGGAACGAGACCGACTGGGAGGCCCAGGTGCGGGCCGCCCACAAGCGAGGGAACTCCCTGCGCCTGGGCCGCGTCGTCGCCAAGGCGGCCGGGGTCTCCCTCCTGCTGTTCTTCACCCTGTTCCCGGTCTACTTCATGCTGGTCAGCGCGTTCTCCGAAAGCGCCACCTCCGGCGGGGGCGCGCTGCTGCCGACCTCCTTCACCTTCGAGAACTTCAGGTACGTCCTGGTGGAGGCCAACTTCCTCCTGTACCTGCGCAACTCGTTGACGGTCGCCGCGATCACCGTGGCCATCGCCTGCGTCCTCGCGATGCTGGCGGCCGTCGCCGTGGGCCGCTTCCGATTCCGGTTCCGCACGGCCGTGCTGGTCCTGGTGCTCGTGGTGCAGATGGTGCCGCTGGAGGCCCTGGTCATCCCGCTGTTCATCCAGGTGCGGGACCTACAGATGCTCAACACGGTGCTGGGCCTGGCGGTCGCCTACGTCGCGCTGTCGCTGCCCCTGGCGATCTGGATGATGCGCGGATTCGTGGCGGCGGTGCCCAAGGAAGTGGAGGAGGCCGCCTACATCGACGGCGCCTCCTGGCCCCAGATGTTCTGGAAGGTGCTGTTCCCGCTGGTGGCGCCGGGTCTGGTGGCCACCGCCATCTTCTCCTTCATCGTGGCCTGGAACGAGTTCGTTCTGGCGATGACCTTCATGACCCAGAGCGAGAACTACACGGTCGCGGTCGGGTTGCGCCAATTCTTCGGTCAGTACGCCAACGACTGGGGGCACGTCATGGCGGCCTCCACGATCATCACCATCCCGGTGATGGTGTTCTTCATCCTGGTCCAGCGCTGGCTGGTGGCCGGGTTGGTACAGGGCGCCGTCAAGGGTTGAGCGTCGGCGGGACGCTCGCGACGAGGGCCGCCCCCCAGAAGAAGGGGAGCGGCCCTCGAACGCGCGGCGGGATCAGCCCTCTCGCAGCTCACGCTTGAGGATCTTGCCGGTGGAGGTCATCGGCAGTTCGTCCCGGAACTCGATCTGGCGCGGGTACTTGTAGGCGGCCAGCCTCTCCCGGGCGAAGGAGGTCAGCTCCTCGATGGTGGCCTCGGCGCCGTCCTTGAGGATCACGAACGCCTTGACCTCCTCGCCGTGGGTTTCGTGGGGGACACCCACCACGGCGGCCAGGCTGATCGCCTCGTGGGTCATCAGGACCTCCTCGACCTCCCGCGGGTACACGTTGAACCCACCGCGGATGATCATGTCCTTGGACCGGTCGATGATGAAGTAGAAGCCGTCGTCGTCACGGCGGGCGACGTCACCGGTGCGGAACCAGCCGTCCTTGATGACCTCGGCGTTGACCTCGGGGCGGTTGTGGTAACCCTTCATGATCAGGTGGCCGCGGACGGCGATCTCACCCACCGGGTCCTCCTCGCCCTCCTTGACGACCTCGTTCCATTCCGGGTCGATCAGCTTCATCTCCACACCCCACACCGGGCGGCCGATGGAACCGGTCTTCGCACCGGTGTCGGGGTTGTTGAACGAGGCCACGGGAGAGGTCTCGGAGAGGCCGTAACCCTCCTTGATGCCCACCCCGAAGAGTTCGGTGAAGTCCTCCGCGAGCTGGGCCGGCAACGCCGAACCACCCGAGACGGCGTCGACCATGTCGTCCGCGATCCGCTCAAGGTCGTACTCGCCGGCTTCCGCGGACCGGGCGGCGTTGAGCAGACCCCAGTACATGGTGGGCACACCGGCGAAACCGGTGACGCCCTCCTTCCGCATGAGCTTCAGGGCCTGGGCGCCCTCGAAGCGCGGCAGCAACACCATCGTTCCGTGCCGGTACAGGACGGCGTTGAGCATGACCGTCTGACCGAAGATGTGGAACAACGGCAGCACCACCAGGGCCACGTCGCGCCCGTCCGGGTGGGGGTTGACCAGAGCCGAGGAGACCACGGCGTTCATCATCAGGTTGGTGTGGCTCAGCTCGGCACCCTTGGGGCGGCCGGTGGTGCCGCTGGTGTAGATGATGACGGCCGTGTCGTCGCCGTCGCGCTGGACGGTCTCGAAGGTCCCCGGCTGACCGTTCAGGGCCGCCCAGATCGTTTCGGCGCCCTCGATGTCGGACTCGGTGGCACCCGCCGCGGCGGGCATGTCGATGAAGACCTCACAGGCGTCCACCCGGCCGAAGGCCTCGAAGGCGCGCTCACCCAGCGGGAGGTCGGGCGAGCCGGTGAACGAGAACAGGGCCTTGGCCCCGGAGTCCTCCAGGTGGTAGGCGATCTCACGCGGGGTGAGCAGCACGTTCAACGGGACGACCACGGCGCCCGCCTTGAGCGCGCCGAAGTACACGAACGGGAAGTAGGGCAGGTTCGGGCTGGCCAGGGCCACCCGGTCGCCCGGCTCGATCCCACGGGACACGAGCAGGTTCGCGACCTGGTTCGCGATCATGTCGGTGATCGCGTAGTTCAGACGTGTGTCGCCGAAGACCAGACACTCCTTCTCCGGAGCGGAACGAGCACCGTCCTCCAAGAGAGTGGACAGGTTGAACATGGGGGCCTCCCGCGGCATGTCATTGAGGAACAGGTGCGACGAACAGCAGGCATGACCCGCATCGTGTGTTCTGCGCCACTTGAACGGCAGAGTAACAAACCGGGCGGTCGGTGTGGAGGGGCATGGGGTCCGTGAAATCACCGACGCCCGCCTGACGCTCCGTGACGAACCGGATCGCGGTCGCCCGAAAACCGGTCCGCGAAGGGGCCCGCCAGCCGCTAACCTGAATTCGACACACCAGGAAACGGCCAAGGGAACACTCAGCGATGACAGCGGTAGACGGCGACCAGACGACGGGCGACACCTACGACGCCCGCGCCCTCCAGGACAAGTGGCAGGCGCGCTGGGCCGCCGAACTCCCGTTCCGCGCGAACGAGGACCCCGCCGACGAACGTCCCCGCTCCTTCATCGTGGACATGTTCGCCTACCCCTCCGGTGACCTGCACATGGGCCACGCCGAGGCCTACGCCATCGGCGACGTCATCGGCCGCTACCGCCTCCAGCGCGGCGACAACGTCCTGCACCCGGTCGGCTGGGACTCCTTCGGCCTGCCCGCCGAGAACGCCGCCATCAAGAACAACTCCCACCCGGCGAAGTGGACCTACGCCAACATCGAGACGCAGGCCGCCTCGATGGCCCACTACGGCGTGGGCGTGGACTGGTCCCGGCGCATCCACACCAGCGACCCCGAGTACTTCAAGTGGAACCAGTGGCTGTTCACCCGGTTCTTCGACCGGGGTCTGGCCTACCGCAAGGACGGGCTGGTCAACTGGTGCCCCAAGGACCAGACCGTGCTGGCCAACGAGCAGGTCATCCAGGGCAAGTGCGAGCGCTGCGACTCCGACGTCGAGCGCCGTGCCCTGAACCAGTGGTACTTCAAGATCACCGACTACGCCCAGCGGCTGCTGGACGACATGGACCAGCTGGACGACGGCCGCTGGCCGGACGAGATCCTGGCCATGCAGCGCAACTGGATCGGCCGCTCCACCGGTGCCGACGTGCACTTCGAGATCGAGGGCCGCGACGAGCCGGTCACCGTCTACACCACCCGGCCCGACACCCTGTACGGAGCCACCTTCTTCGTGGTGGCCGCCGACGCCGACCTGGCCGAGGAGCTGTGCGCGCCCGAGCGGCGCGAGGCCTTCGAGGCCTACCGCACCGACATCTCCAAGCTCTCCGACATCGAGCGCCAGACCACCGAGCGCCCCAAGACCGGTGTGTTCCTGGGCCGTTACGCCGTCAACCCGGTCAACGGCGAGCGCATGCCCGTCTGGGCCGCCGACTACGTCCTGGCCGGCTACGGTCACGGCGCCATCATGGCGGTGCCCGCCCACGACCAGCGCGACCTGGACTTCGCCAAGGCCTTCGACCTGCCGGTCCGGGTCGTGGTCGAGACCGGCGAGCCCGACCCCGTCGAGACCGGCGTGGCGACCACCGGTGAGGGCGTCCTGCGCGACTCCGGTCCGCTGGACGGCCTGTCCAAGACCGAGGCCATCGGACGCATCATCGAGGTGCTGGCCGAGCGGGGCACCGGCCAGGCCACCGTCAACTTCCGCCTGCGCGACTGGCTGCTGTCCCGCCAGCGCTACTGGGGCACCCCGATCCCGATCATCCACTGCCCCGCCTGTGGCGAGGTCCCGGTCCCGGACGAGCAGCTGCCGGTCACCCTGCCCGAGCTGAAGGGCGCCGAACTCGCGCCCAAGGGCATCTCCCCGCTGGCCGCCGCCAAGGACTGGGTCAACGTGGACTGCCCCTCGTGCGGCGGTGCGGCCGAGCGCGACACCGACACCATGGACACCTTCGTGGACTCGTCCTGGTACCCGTGGCGCTACTGCTCCCCGCGGCTGGACACCGCCCCCTTCGACACCGAGACGGTCAACAAGTGGGGGCCCGTCGACCACTACATCGGCGGCAAGGAACACGCCACCCTGCACCTGCTGTACGCGCGGTTCTTCACCAAGGTCCTGCACGACATGGGCATGCTCGACTTCACCGAGCCCTTCGCCCGCCTGACCAACCAGGGCCAGGTCATCAACCAGGGCCGGGCCATGTCCAAGTCGCTGGGCAACGGAGTCGACCTGGGCCGGGAGATCGACGCGTACGGCGTCGACGCGGTCCGACTGACCATGCTGTTCGCCTCCCCGCCGGAGGAGGACGTCGACTGGGCCGACGTCTCGCCCACCGCCGCGATGAAGTTCCTCAACCGCGCCTACCGCGTCATGCACGAGGCCGGCGCCGCCAGCGAACCCGGCGTGGACTTCACCGAGGGCGACACCGACCTCCGTCGCGCCACCCACCGCTCCATCGACCAGATCACCGCACTGATCGAGGACAAGCGCTTCAACGTGGCCATCGCCCGCTGCATGGAGCTGGTCTCGGCCGCCCGCAAGGCCATCGACTCCGGCCCCGGCGCGGCCGACCCGGCCGTCCGCGAGGCCGCCGAGTTCGTGGCCATCGCCCTGTCCCTGTTCGCTCCCTACGTGGCCGAGGAGGGCTGGGAGAAGCTCGGGCACGTCGGCAGCGTCGCCGTCGGCAACTGGCGCGAGGCCGAACCCGAACTGCTGGTCCAGGAGTCGGTCACCTGCGTGGTGCAGGTGCAGAGCAAGGTCCGCGACAAGCTGTCGGTCTCCCCCGACATCGACCCCGCCGAACTGGAGCGCCTGGCACTGGCCTCGGAGAAGGCCCAAGGCTTCATCGGGGACAAGACGGTCCGCAAGGTCATCGTCCGGGCACCCAAGCTCGTCAACATCGTCGTCGGCTGACACACCCGACGGGGGCGGTGGTCGCGACCGCGGCCCCCGCCCCCTACCGTTGGGCGCAACACACATAGGGAGGCGGTGGCCCGGTGGGCGCTTCGAAGGATGGTCGAGCCCTGCACCGACCGTGGGTGCGGGCGTCGATCATCGCCGCGGGCGCGGTGGTGGTGAGCGCGGCGGCCATCGGTGGCGGCATGTGGGCGACGGCCGACGACCCCGACCTGCCCGGTGGCGACGACACCCACACCGCTGCCCCCACGTGTGCCGCGGTCCCCCAGGACACACTCGCCGAGGTACTGCCCGGGGCCGTCCTGGAGACCGACGACCAAGGTCCCCTGAGCGGCGGGGAGAACACCGTGTGCGTGTGGAGCACCGCGGGGGCCACCGATGGTGACCGGACGATCCTGCGCGTGGACCTGTCGGCCCGCTTCACCGACGCCTCGGCCGAACCCGCCGTCAGTGGCGACGAGGCGGCGGCCCTGGCCCATCAGGCCGTGGTGCCGACCCGGGGCGAACCCGTCGAACTCCCCGGCGCAGCCGGCGCCGAGGTCTGGCGCGGACAGCTCCCCGGCACGGCCGAACTCGCCTTCCACACCACCAACCTGTTCGTACGGGTCACCTACACCGGGGAGTCCGAAGGAGACCCCGTCTCCTTCGAGGACGCCCGGGACACCGCCGTGGACGTGGCCGGACGAATCGGTGAGGCGCTGTGAGCGGTACCTACGAGACCGACCCCGGAGCGCCTCCGCCACAGAGCCGTACCTTCGCGGTCGTCCTCCTCGTCGCGCTCGTGCTGGTGGTGATCGCGTTCACCGGCTGGCTGATCTGGTACCTGCTCCGAGGCGGGGCCGAACACGGCGCCTACGAGGCCGCCCCCGAGTGCGCCATCGGCGAGACCGAGGTCCTGGCCGAGCTCGTTCCCGACCATGAACTGGAGATCGAGGAGACCGTCGGCAGCGCCCAGGACACCTTCGGCACCGGATCGCAGTGCCGTTGGGCCACCCCGCAGGAAGGCGGAACCGCCGTCCCGGCCGCGGCCACGCTCATGCTGGTCGCCGCCCCGGTCGAGGGCGGCGACGAGACCGCCGCCGACACCCTGGAGTCCACCGCGGCGGGCAACGACCCACGACCGATCGACGATCTCGGTGACCAGGCCCTGACCTGGGTGGAGATCGGCGCCTTCGAGGTCGGCTGCACCGGTGTGCGCGTCTCCAACCTCTACCTGGAGTCCTGCTACACCGCCTCCACCGACTACGACGCCGTCGGATCGGTCGATGGGGAGGCGGCCGCGGCCGAATCCGAGCGGCTGGTCAGGTCGATCGTGGCGGAACTCCCCGAGAGCATCGAGGCGGACGAGACCGACTGAGCGGTCTCACCACAGACCCTCGACGAACTCCCGCACCGCCGGGGACACCTCTGGCGAGAACGCCCGGTCGGCGTCCAACGCGGCGGCGCCGGGGGAGTCGTCGTACTCGCGCAGCACGTGGTCGACCCCGGCCAGGTCCACCCGCTCGGCCCCCTCCAGACCACCCATCAGCCGGTCGACCTCGTCCCGGGTGATCTGGGCGTCCTCATCGCCCCAGAGCACCAGGACGGGGGTCCGTTCGGGCAACGCGGCGGCCAGTTCGGGCGGGTCGAAGGCATCGATCCAGGCGAGGAAGTCCTGGTTCTGCGGGGAGAACAGACCCGTGGTGTCGCCCTCGGGCAACTCCTGACCGCCCCGTACCGCGGCGCGCGACGTCCGGGCGTGGGACAGCATCCGCACGGCCTCGGCCTCACTGAGCGCACCCTGCGCCTCGGCGGTCCGGACCTGCTCGGAGACCTGACGGTCGATGACGTCGAGCATGCGCGTCCCCGGCGGAGCCGCCAGAACCAAAGCGGGTTCGGCGCCGTCGAGCACCTCGTGCGCGCGTAGCGCGTACAGCGCGCCTTCGCTGTGGCCCACGACGATCGTGCGCTCGGGGTCGACTTCGGGCTGTTCAACCAACGCCGTGTAAGCGGCGGCCATCTGGGCGTCGAAGACCTCGGGATCGACCGGTTCCTCCAGGGCTTCCCTCACCTCGTCGTCGAAGGTGGCGGGGTCGCCGCTGCCCAACTTGTCGTAGCGAAGGGTCGCCACCCCGGCGTCACCGAGCACCCGGGACAGGTTGAGGTTGGTGTCGGCCTCGGGGCGCCCGGCGCTGTTGCCGTCCCGGTCGGTGGGGCCGCTGCCGGAGATGATGAGCGCGCCCGGCACCCCGTTCTCGGAGCCGCTCTCCCGCGGCGCGGTGAACGTGCCGTCGACGGTGAACCCGCCACCCTCGAAGCTGAGCTCGCGCTCGGCACCGCTCACCCCCGGAGGTTCGGGGCCCTCTTCCTCGGCGGGGCCACAGGCCGAGACGAGCAGGGTGAGGGCGGCGATCACCGAGACCGAGCGGCCACGGCGTCGTACGCGGCCGCGGGCGACGGGGGTGTGGGCAGGAATGGACACGCCCTCAGCGTATCGGCCGTGCCCTCCCGCACCATCCCGGCCGTGCCCTGGTGGGCGTGGCCGGGGCGGTGCGGTCGTCGTTCCCGGCCAGGGTCAGACGCGGCGCATGACCGTGACGACCTTGCCGAGGATGGTCGCGGCGTCGCCGTTGATGGGCTCGTAGGCGTCGTTGCGGGGCATCAGCCACACGTGGCCGTCGTCCCCGCGACGCAGCACCTTGACGGTGGCCTCGTCGTCCAACATGGCCGCGACGATGTCGCCGTTCTCGGCGGTGGGCTGCTGGCGGACCACCACGAGGTCGCCGTCGGTGATGGCGGCGTCGGTCATGGAGTCGCCGACCACGGTCAGCATGAACAGCCGACCCTCGCCGACCAGCTGACGCGGTAGCGCCAGGACGTCCTCGACCGATTCCTCGGCCAGGATCGGGCCACCGGCGGCGATCCGACCGATCAGCGGCACCGCGGCGGCCCGGGTCGCGTCGGCGGTGAGCTCCTCGGGCTTGATGCTCTGCGCGGTGTCGCGGCCGGGGGCGCGCAGTTCGACCGCGCGCGGCCGGTTCTGGTCCCGGTGCAGGTAGCCCTTGCGCTGGAGCACCTTGAGTTGGTGCGCGACGCTGGAAGGGCTGGAAAGACCGACGGCGTTCCCGATCTCTCGGATGGACGGCGGAAAACCGCGCTCGCGCACATAACGCTGGATGCAGTTGAGAACGCTTTGCTGGCGCGCGGTCAGTTTGGGGGCTTCGGGCACGGCACCGCCCGTGTCACCCACGGGCGAAAGAACGGTGGTGTTTCCGGGGTCGACGACCTCGGTGTTGTCCTCCGGCACGGCCGGGCCTCCTCGGCGTTCGGTTCGGTCAGGGCCTGTTCGGGTGGCCGGTGACGGGTCCGTCGTCTCACGAGTGGGCGAGACGGCGAAACCGGTGGGAAATCAAGGTCAAGATTAGTCGTTGCACACGGTGATATCAAACAAGCGTTCGAGCGGCCGAGGACGGCGACTTCGCCTTTTCGGCGGGCCTTTCCGATGACCCTCGGTTAAGTATGTACACGCGTTCCCTCGCCGCTGTCCGTCGAATGCCGAAAACGGCTTTCCCGGTGCTTCGCCCGAGGCGGCCCCGGAGCGTGTCCCCGGAGGTCGCGTGGATGCCGGAAAGCCCGCCGGGCAAGGGATTCCTCACCTGTGGAACGCGCGCCGAACGGGGTCCCCCCGGGTGCGGTCCCCTTATCCTTGGAAGCGACCCCCCGACGTATTCGAGACCTCCTCCCCGGTGGAGGCGGGTCCTGAGCCCCCACTTGAGGAACACGCCTAGGGGCGGGTTGCGACCCGTGCCCCCGGGGTCTAGGTTCGACCACAACATCTGGTGTTACCAATGGGGTATGTGCCTAGAAGTTGTGGTTAGGTAGACTCAAGGGTTGTGGTTCGGGTATAGGGAAGCAGGTGAACCAGGATGCATTGTCCGTTCTGCCGTCATCCGGACACCAGGGTGATCGACAGCAGGTCCACCGACGACGGTTCCGCGATCAGGCGACGCCGCTCCTGCCCGGTCTGTGAGCGACGCTTCACCACACAGGAGACCGTCCTGCTCATGGTCGCCAAGCGCTCCGGGGTCACCGAGCCCTTCAGCCGGAGCAAGATCATCGCCGGGGTGCGCCGGGCCTGCCAGGGGCGGCCCGTCTCCGAGGACGCCCTCGCCAAACTCGGCCAACAGGTCGAGGAGGAGATCCGAGGCCGTGGCGTGGCGGAGGTGCCGGCCAACGAGATCGGACTGGCCATCCTCGTCCCGATGCGCGACCTCGACGAAGTCGCCTACCTGCACTTCGCCAGCGTCTATCGGGGCTTCGAGAGCCTGGCGGACTTCGAAGCGGAGATCGCCAGCCTGCGGACCGATCGTGAGGACGGGACGGAGAAGGACCAGGACTCCGATCCGGCCATGCCCACGGCCGACACCGCCTCATAGCGGGCCCGGGCGTTCACCGAAACCGCCCGAGACCGCAGCGACGGCAAGAACCCGCGCGGTCATAGCCGGTCCGCGCACAGCAGACACTTCGGGGAGCGTCATGACGGAGACCAGCAGCGGTTCGACGAGTCGCAAGGGGAAGAAGGGGCCCAAGGGGCTGAAGATCAAGCGCGTCTTCACCACCGAGGGCGTCCATCCCTACGACACCCTCGACTGGGAGCGTCGCGACGTCGTCATGACCAACTGGCGTGACGGCAGCGTCAACTTCGAGCAGCGCGGCGTGGAGTTCCCCACCACCTGGTCGATGAACGCCACCCAGATCGTGGCGAGCAAGTACTTCCGCGGCGCGCTCGGCGCTCCCGAACGCGAGTGGAGCCTCAAGCAGCTCATCGACCGCGTCGTCGGCGTCTACACCGAGACCGGACTCAAGAGCGGCTACTTCGCCTCGGACGAGGACGCCGAGATCTTCGACCACGAGCTCAAGCACGCCCTCGCCAACCAGTACTTCAGCTTCAACTCCCCGGTGTGGTTCAACGTCGGGACCACCTCCTCCCAGCAGGTCTCAGC
>NZ_JBEYLC010000088.1:0-19130 GCF_040635885.1 Nocardiopsis sp. NPDC006832
GGGTCGCCGGCGCATCCCACCACCAGGGCCAGGGAGAAGGCGGCGACGACGGTGGTCAGGGTGCGCACGACCGGTCGGATCACGTGGTCTCCTCAGGTACGAGTGGTGCGTCCATGACCGAGACCCAGCATACCCACCGGTAGTGGAGAACCGGTGGACAGGGAGAGTGGACGGGGAGAAAGGGACGGGTCGCCCCCGGACACGAGAAAGGGGCCCACGGCGCGCCCGCGGGCCCCTGGAAGAGGGGGAAGGCTCAGGCCAGGTCGTAGACCCGCACGTAGTCCACCTTCATCTCCTGCGGGAACTCGGTGGTCTCGTCGGGGTAGCCGGGCCACTCGCCGCCCACGGCCACGTTCAAGATCATGAAGAACTCCTGGTCGTACACCCACTCACCGCCGACGTCCTCGGGGGTGATGGTGTTGAAGGGGACGCCGTCCACCGACCAGGTGATCGAGCCGGGCTCCCAGTCGATGGCGAAGACGTGGAAGTCGTCGGAGAAGTCGCCGCCCTCGGGGTGGTCGTAGGAGGCGCCCACTCCGCCGCCGCCCGAGTAGCCGGGGCCGTGCACGGTGCCGTGGACCGTGCCGACGTCGCTGCCGATGAACTCCATGATGTCGATCTCGCCGGAGTTCGGCCACTCGGTCTCGGGGAAGTCGGAGCCCAGCATCCAGAACGCCGGCCAGATGCCCTGTCCGCTGGGCAGTTGGACGCGGGCCTCGATACGGCCGTAGGCGTGCTCGACGTTGTTCTGGGTGGTCATACGTGCCGAGGTGTAGGAGCCGTCGTCTTCTTGCTGTGCCGTGATGACGAGGTTGCCGTCACCGTCGAGCGCGGAGTTCTCCCGGCTCTCGGTGTAGTTCTGCAACTCCTGGTTGCCCCAGCCGTGGTCACCGGTCTCGTGGTTCCAGTTGGCGGGGTCGGGTGCGTCGCCGGCCGCGCCGTCGAACTCGTCGGACCACACGAGCGCGCCAGGTTCGGCGGCCTCGGCCGAGGTCAGGGCGCTGTTGTCGGCGGTGTCGCCGCCGGTCCAGGTCAGGGCGGTGGCGGTGAGGGCCGCCGCGGCGCCCAGGCCCACGGTGGCGGTCAGGGTGTTCTTGGTGCGCTTGCGCATCCTTGTCTCCAAGGGGGATCGGGGCCTTCGGGCACCCTGGACACGCGCGTGCTAGCGGGTCGCGCGCGGTTCCGGCGGGTACTGACCCGAGACCGAGCTGAACAAGTGTTAAGTGACTGTAGGTGTGATTCCGCTGCGTCACAAGAGGGTTTCGGAGAGATTTTGGGATCGCTCCCACGGCGGGTTCCGATCGGATCGAAGTACCGCTCTGCTGTGACCGCAACGCCCCGTCGTCACCTGCCCGAATCCGCCTCCTCCGACTCTCGCCGGGGCCGGAACCACCCCGCCATGATGACGACGGTCGCACCCACCGCGATGGACACCAGGACCGCCGAGAACACCCACTCCCGTGACCCCCACGGGCCGTAGACCCGATCGGCCGCGCCGGAGTCCACCGAGGCGACCTCGGCCCCGCTCGCGCAGTCGCTCCGCTGGGCGGCGTGCAACCGCACCGACCGCTCCTCCCCGGAATTCTCCGGGGTGAACGTCCCCTGACACACGCACGACTCGTGCCCCGGGTGCCGCACGCACGACAGCGACTCGGCCACGAACACACCCGGTGCGCCCTCGCCCCGAGCCGCGCGCACCCCCCGGTCCCAACCGGACAGTCCCACGTATCCCAGCAAACCCACCAGTACCAAAACCACCAGCGAGAACACGCTCGGTCGAGCCCTTCCCCAAGTCCGGAACAGGCTCCTCATCGTTTCGACCTCCCCAGGCGCAGGGACGCCGACGCCGCCAGTACGCACAGCGCGGCCGCCAACAGCCACACCGGTCCATAACCACCGCCCACGTCCCGCACCAGACCACCGACGACCGCCATGGCCCCCGCGCCCACCTGGTGCACCGCGTTCACCCAACCGAACACCACCGCCCCGTCCGCGCCGAACATCCGCCGGGCGAGCAGGATCGTCGGCGGAACCGTCGCCACGTCCAACAACCCGAACAGCACCACGAACACCACCATCGCCGGGCCCGCCTGCGGCCCCAACACCAGAGGCAACACCGCCAACAACACCGCCCGGCCGGCGTAGTAGGACGCCAATAACCACCGAGGATCGAACCTGTCCGACGACCAGCCGGAGGCGACCGTCCCCACCAGGGAGAACACCCCCACCGCCGAGACAAGGGCCGCGGCCGCCGTCACCGCCATGCCCTGGTCCTGGGCGGCCGGCACGAAGTGCGTCCACAACAGCCCGTTGGTGGTCGCCCCGCACACCGCGAAGGTCGCGGCCAACAACCAGAACCGCCGATCGCGCACCGAGGTGGACAACACCCGCAACGTTCGGGCCGACGCGCCCCTCTCCGGTGCGGGACGGGCGATCGGCCCCGCCGCGCCATAGGGCACGAGCCCCACGTCGGCCGGGTGGTCACGCAGCACCAAAGCGGCCAGGACCGCCAACACCACGGCGGTCAACGCCAAACCCACCACCGCCGGCCGCCAGGAGTGCTGGTCCACCACCCAGGCCAGCGCCGGTAGGAACACCATCTGACCGAACGCGCTCGCCCCGGTCAACGCGCCCACCACCAGGCCACGCCGTGCCACGAACCAACGTTGGGCCACCGTGGCGGCGAAGGTCATCGACAGTGATCCCGTCCCGGCGCCCACCAGCAGCCCCCAGTACAGGGTGAACTGCCAGGCCTGCGACATCAGCGTGGTCAGGGCCGCTCCCACCGCGACCAGCACCAGCGCCACCAGCGCCACGCGACGCAGCCCGAACCGGTCCATCCACGCCGCCGCGAAGGGGGCGACCAACCCGTACAGCACCATGTTCACCGACGCGGCCAGGCCGATCTCGGCTCGCGACCACCGGTACTCGGTCCGTAGTGGTTCGGTGAGCAGGCCGGGCATGGTCGCGAAGGCTGCCGCGCCCGTGATGACCAGCCCGGCCACCAGAGCCATCGACCAGGCCCGGCGCGGTCGGACGGGGGAGGGAACGTGTGTCGTCGTCTGCATGGACCCAGGTTCCTTCGCCGGATCCCACCGTCGACAGTGGCCCGAAAGCCAATAAGTGAAAGGATCGGGCCATGAGCGTATTCCGGCACCCCGAACGCCACCCGGTCGCCGTCCTGGCCCGCCAAGGACTGCTCTCCTTCGAGGCCGCTGCCGTGCACCGTCTGTTCGGCCAGGCCCGCGACCCCGACGGTTCGCCCCTGTACGAGGTGCGTACCTGTGCCCTGGAACCCGGTCCGATCCGTGCCGACGCCGACTTCCGCGTCCTCGTCGACCACGGCCCCGAAGCCCTGGCCCAGGCCGCCACCGTCGTACTTCCCGCCGCCGACGAGGACTACGGAGAACGCCCCCACGACCCCCTCTCCCCGGACCTGGCCGCCGCCCTGGAACTCATCCCCGCCACCGCGCGCGTGGCCTCCATCTGCACCGGCGCGTTCGTGCTCGCCGCCGCCGGGATGCTGGACGGCTGCCGGGTCACCACCCACTGGCGTTCGGTCGGATACTTCCGCGCCATGTACCCGCACATCGAACTCGACCCGGACGTGCTCTACACCGACAACGGCCGACACCTCACCGCCGCCGGGGTGGCCTCCGGTATCGACCTGTGTCTGCACATGATCCGGTGCGACCACGGCGCGGCCGTCGCCAACGAGGTGGCACGTGGCACGGTCGTCCCACCGCACCGCGAGGGCGGCCAGGCCCAGTACATCCGGCGCCCCCTGCCCGAACCCGGCCGCGCCGCCACGGCCGCGGCCCGTACCTGGGCGCTGGAACACCTGGACGAACAGCCCGGGCTTCGACAGATGGCCGACCACGCGGCGATGAGCGTGCGCACCTTCACCCGTCGCTTCCGCGACGAGACCGGGCTGTCCCCGGGGCGTTGGCTGGCCGAGCAACGCCTGGATCTGGCCAAGCACCTGCTGGAGGGTTCGGACCTGCCGGTGGACCGGATCGCCGAACGCGCGGGCTTCGGTACCGGGGCGTCCCTGCGCCTGCACATGCAGCAGGCGCTCGGGGTGCCCCCCAGCGCCTACCGACGCACCTTCCGCGGCACTCCTTGAGTTCGGTCAGCCCGCCCGGACCAGGGCCTCCGGGCTCGGTGGGGAGGCCAGGAGTTCCTCGGGCGCGGTCAGGTACCAGGCCTCCAGGGCGAGCTCGCTGAGCTCGTCCACGTCGATGCGGTCCAGGTGCACCACCACCCAGCCGAACCCGCCCGCGGTGAACTGCGCCTCGAACACGTCGGGGCGTTCGGCGACCAGCGCGGCCTGTTCGATGAGGGTCTGCTTGAGCCCGACGGTGGCGGTGTCCGGCCACAGGTATCCGAACGGTTTCTCGCGCACCCGGAAGGTCGTGTAACGCCGCGACTCGGTACCGGTGCACTCCGGAAGCGCGCGCACCAACCGCAGGAACCGTTCGATCTCAACACCCATGGGATGAGACAACCACATCCCACCGACACCGGCGCCACCACGTCCGTGGCGCCCGCTCAGGTGGTGGCGCCGAACCAGCGGGGGAGTGCTTCGGACAGTCCCTCCGGGTCCTCGCCGACCCACACCACGTGGCCGTCCGGTCGCAACAGCGCGGCCGGTACGTCCAGCGCGCCGGCGGGAGCGACGACGCGGCCGACCCGGTCCTGCCACCCCTTGACAGAGAGCCCGCCGGTGGCGTCCACCAACAGCCCGCGGCCATCGCGCATGTGTTCGAATAGCCGTCCCTGTTCCAACTCCACGTCCCTCAGCCGCCGACCGAGCAGCCGGTGCCCCTCCCCGACGTCGTAGCGAACCCCGATCGCGGTGATCCGCTCGATGAGCAACCGGTTGGCCTCCTCCAGGTCCATCAGGTCCGAGACCAGCCGACGCACCGCCTGCGAGCCGGCGTCCTGGTTCATCAGCACCCCCTGCGCGCGGGTGCTGTCCAACACGGTCTCGGCCACCGGACGGCGTTCGCTCTCGTAACCGTCGAGCAGCCCCTGCGGTGCCCATCCCCGGAGTTCGGCGGCCAGCTTCCATCCCAGGTTGAACGCGTCCTGTACGCCCAGGTTGAGTCCCTGTCCGCCCAGCGGCGGATGCACGTGCGCAGAGTCACCGGCCAGCAGCACCCGATCGACCCGGTACTTCTCGGCCAACCTGGTGGCGTCCCCGAAACGGGAGAGCCACCGGGGCGAGTGCGCGCCGAAATCCGTGCCGGCGGTCGCCCGCAACGCCCCGCGCAGCTCCGCCAAGGTCGGCGGGACGGACCGGTCCTGGGCCATCCGCTCCGCCGGGACGACGATCCGGAACACCTCGTCCGACGCGGGCCCCACACCGAAACGCGGTCGGGTCTCCCGAACCCGGGTGACCACCGCCATCACCTCGTCCATGGGCATGGTCAACCGCGCCTCGCCCAGGAGCCATTCGCTTGCGGCGGGTTCACCAGGAAAGCCGATCCCGAGCAGCTTGCGCACCGTGCTCCGACCGCCGTCGCAGCCCACCAGGTAGCGCGACCGCAACCGTGAGCCGTCGTCCAGGATCGCGGTGACGCCGTCCTCGCCCTGCTCCAGGTCGACCAGCGCCCGGCCGCGCCGGACCGGCACGTCCAGCTCCTCGGCGTGCTCCCTCAACAACCGCTCCGTGATGGTCTGTGGGATGCCGAGGATGTAGGGGTGCGCGGTGTCCAGCCCCTCCGGAGCCGGTTTGGCGATCCCCGCGTACACCGCCCCCAACGGATACCGCCGCCCCTCCTGGAGGAACCGCTCCAGCAGGCCGCGCTGGTCCATGATCTCGACGCTGCGCACGTGTAACCCGAGCCCGCGCACCACCTTCGTGGGTTCGGTGTCCCGTTCCACCACGAGCACCTGAATCCCGCGCATCCGCAACTCCGCGGCCAGCATGAATCCGGTCGGTCCGCCACCCACCACGATCACATCGAACATGAGCCCCCCATCGATATTCGGCCCACACATCCTCGCCATGGACCCGTGCCGGGGCAATCCCGATCCCCGACCGGTATCGGTCAGGTCAGACAGGAACAAGGGGGGACGATCGCGCAGGCCAGCGTCATCGTGACCGTGAACGCGAGAGGGGCCGCGACCAGCAGGCCCGCGAACACCGAACGTGCCCAGACCAGGGCGCGCGGACAGCTCGGCGAAGGCGCGACCTGGCGCCGCACCCGCTCGATCGGGCAGGCGCCACCGATGGACAGTGTCGCGGCACCACGCCCGTCCTGGGCATCGGCGAGTCGCCCCAGCGCGTGTGCCAGTGGCCCGACCCCCACACGGCGCACGGCGCGATCGTCGGCGGCCCACTCGACCAGGACGGACACACGCCGGGAGGCCTCCCGCAGTAGCGGAACCCCCGGAAAGGCCCGGTCCAGCAGGCCCACCCAGCCGACCAACAGGTGGTGGCCACCGGCCAGGTGGGCGCTCTCGTGCTCCAACACGGCCAGCGTCTGGCGCGGGGTCAGGGCCTCCAGGGCCCCGCTGGTGATGACGATCCGGCCACCGTCACCGGGCACGCAGTAGGCGCTGAGCCGGCTCGAAGGCACCAGCCACACGCGGTGCCCGTACAGGACGTGGCGCACCGCGCCCTCGCTCAGTTCCCGGTGGTGTCCACGCCGCCAGGACCGACCGGACCGCCCGCGCAGCAAACCGGTCCACGTCAGTCGGGCGACGGCGAGCAGGGCCAGGGCCAGGGCCGTCCCGACGAACCCCACCGCGCCGGGCCCCTGACCCTCCAGCGCTTGGAAGAGGTTCACGCACATGGCGATGAGGCCCTTGACCGACGGACCCAGGAGTTCGGCGGCGGCCACCACGGTCAGGGCCGCGCACGAGAGCAGCCACACGGCGCTCGCCCCCACCCACAGCCCAAGCTCGCCGCGTGGCCCTGGGCCACAGTTCGTGGTGGCGCGACGCAGGACGTCGGGGCCCTTGACGCTGAGCACGACCACGGCGCACACCGCCACGAACGACCAGATCACGGCCCCTCCTCGGGGTGCTCGGCCAACAGCGCGCGCAGGGTGCGCACCTCCTCGGGGCTCATGCCGTCGACGAACCGCAGGAGCGTGGCCCCGGCGTCCCGGCCGTCCTCCAGGGCGTCGCGCATCCTTTCGGCCGCGTGGGTGGGGCGATCGCTCAGCGGTTGGTAGAACCAGAGGCGTCCCAGCCGCTCACGCCGCACCCACCCCTTGCGGCGCAGGTTCTCCAGAACGGTGGAGATCGTCGTGTAGGCGATTCCCTCACGTGGGAGGGAGTCCAGCACCTGGCGAACGCTCATGGGGGAGGGAGAGGCCCACAAAGCCTCCATGACCTCTGATTCCAACGACCCAAGGCCCGTGAGCATGGCACCCGTCTCCCGTGGACTCCACCGCGGCGTCCGCCGCGCCTTCGTGGGATTCTATCCACCATAGAAGACGTCGCGTCAGGAGGAGTTGTCGTTCAATCCACGGGAAGCGCGGCGAACACCCGCGACTCGTCGGCGGTGGTGACCTCCACCAGGGCCGGGCCCGATTCGAGCGCGGCGGCGGGCGGTTCGGCGGAACCCTCCCACTCCTGGTCCACCGACCCGGTCCGTACGTCGAGGGCCTGGTGCGTGTCCGCGTCATCGAGGTAGAGGGTGGCGCCGGCCGCCCCACGCATACGCGCGTCCGGACCCACCTCGTGCCGCCAGAGCGGGGCGTCCCCCTCGTCTGTCACCACCTGCACGCTCGACGTACCGAGGACCGCCGTACGACCGTGCCCGACCTCCAGGGTCCGGGGTTCCTGATCCGGAGTGAGGGTGAGGAGCCGATCACCGGTCCGCAGGTCGTGCACCGTGTACAGCAGGGGTTCTTCGTCCTCGTCGTCGGAAGCGGCGGTCCACACGAGCGTGACCGCCGCCGTGGAGTCATCGGCGGGGCGAGGCCCGTAACCGACCCGGACGTCCGTGGTGTCCAGCTCCGCGGGGATCTCCAGGTCGGTGTGGTCCCACAGGTCCGCGCCGGTGCCGTCGACCGCCCGAAGCGCCTCGTCGCGGTGGACCAACAACAGGCCGTGGTATTCGTGCAGGACCGCCTCGTCCTGATTCTCGTCGGCTACCACCGCGCCCGTGCCCGGATGCAGGGCGACCTTGGGGCCGGTGTGGTCGCTCATGACGCTCCCCTGGATCGCGGCGAACACCAACCCCGGACCCACCAACGTGCCAGGAACGTCCACCGGACCCCACACGAGTTCACCGTCGTCCGGTCGGAAGGCCGACGCCGTGGTCCTGGTGGCCAGGAAACCCCCGTCCGGATCCTTCTCCTTGTCCAGCAGCACCACCAGCTCGGAACCGTCGTCCGGGTCACGGATGATGGTGAACCCGGTGCACTCGGGGTCGCGTTCGGCCGACCACCGGGTCCGGCCGGTGTGATCGACCCCCAGGAACTCGACCGCGCCACCCTCCCGCTCCTGGTACACCCCGATGAACATCGACTCGGTGGCCTTGGGCTCGGAGGAGAACGGTGCCGCCCACAGTGGGGCGCCCCGCAGAGGTCGGGGGAGTGCGTCGGAGATTTCCGGCGGCGGGAGCGCGGGGTCATCGCGCGGCACCGTGTCGGACCCCTCCGAGACCGGTGCCGCGCAGGCGCTCAGGAACAGCACCGCGGCGGTCACGATGACGCCGCACCCCTTCGTCGACGGCATGATCAGCCCTTCTCGGAGGTCTCGTGGCTCTCGGCCTCGGTTTCGCGAGCACGGGTCCTGGCCCGCCAGGTGAACACGAGCAGTGCGCCGACCACGACCGCTCCCAGGACCAAGGCGATGAGGTCGGTCATCGAACCCAGACGGGAGAGCGATTTCTGCGCGCGGTAGGCGAGCTGTTCCGCTCCCGCCATCCCGGGCAGGCCCATCATGGACGCGGTGCCGTCGAAGGCGATGAAGAGCACGCCGATCCCGATGAACAGGCCGCCGCTCAGCAACGCGGTGGTGTGCGTGGTCAGGGGGCCCAAGCGCACCGATCGGCCGCGCAGCCATCGGCGGTGACCCAGGTCGTAGCGGTCCCACAGCAGGGCCAGCACGAACATGGGCAGGACCATGCCCAGCGCGTAGGCGGCCATGAGGAACATGCCGCGCAGCGGGGTGCCGGTGGCCGCGACTGTCAGGACCGCGCCCAGGATCGGTCCGGAACAGAAACCCGCCAGTCCGTAGACGGCGCCCAGACCGAGCACCGACAGATGCCCCCGCCCAGCGGCGAACCGGCCCTGGGCCCGCGCCAGTGGCGCCCAGGTGAACCCCAGCCCCAGGATCTGCAGGACACCGAAGCCGATGATGACGGCGCCCGCCACGTTGATCAGTGTTTCCCGGTGGCCGTAGAACAGCATGCTGACCATGGCCGACCCCGCCCCGAGCGGGATCAGGGTCAGGCACAACCCGGCGTAGAAGACCGAGGTGCGCAACAGGAGCCGGCCCGGGTCACGGAAGGCGTAGGCGAAGAACGAGGGCAGCAGCAGCGCACTGCACGGGCTGAGCAGGGCCAACACGCCGCCCAGCATCGCCGCGAGGAATCCGATGTCCATCTCCGCTCACCCCTCGGCCGCGGTCAGCGCGGTGTCGATGCTGTCGACGAACACCGACAGGGGTTGGGCGCCCATCACCGGATCCCCGTTGATGATGAAGGCCGGGGTACCGGACACCCCGATCTGTTGGCCCTCGAGAAAGTCGGCGTCGATCCTGGTCAGCAGTTCCTCGTCCTGGATGTCCGCGTCGAAGCGTTCCAGGTCCACGCCGATGTCGTCGACGATCTCCCGCAGGTCGCCTTCGGGGTCGGAGGACGACTTCAGTTCCTCCTGCCGCGCGAACACCGCCTCGTGGTACTCCCAGAAGGCGTCCTGCTCGGCGACGGCCAGCGCGCCCGCGGAGAGATCACGGGCCAGATCACCCAGGTAGGGGAACTCGCGCCACTCGATCCGCAGGTCACCGGACTCGACATAGCGTTCCACCAGTTCGGGTTGGGTCTCCTGGGCCCAGGTGGCACAGTAAGGACAGGTGAAGTCGGAGTAGGCGACCATCACCACCGGGGCGTCCTCCTCACCCAGGGCGGCGGGGTCGTCGGCCTCGCGCCGGGCCAGGCTCTGCCCCCACTCCCGTTGCTCCTCGCCGATCCGGTTCTCGGCCGGTGGTTCCGCCCGGGAGGCGTTCGCGCCTCCGTCACCGGGATCCTCCTCCAGGGTGAGGCCGATGGCCACCGCCAGGACGACGGCGAGCAGTACCGCGCCGGCCAGCAGCAACGGCCCGGTGGTGGACGCCTTCGCTTGTGGGGGCATGGGGCACCTCTGCTTTCTATGCTCGATAGAAAGTACTCTATGCTCCATAGAAACACGTGGGAAACGGGGGTGCCTCCCCGGTCGATCGAAGGGACGTCGCATGCGCGCATGGGGACTTCGACAGTGGGGCGTGGCGGCCCTGGGCACGGCCGCCACCCTGCTCCTGCTCGGACTGCCCGCAGTCCTCATCCCGAACGGACTGTTCGCTCGGGAGATCGAGCCGACCTGGTGGTCCTACCCGGTCTGGATCGCCACCTCGCTCCTGTCCGGCCTGGTCATGGCGACCTACGTGCGCGGCACGTCGGAGGTGGCGGAGACGAGCGGCGATCGCGACGGGGGACGAGGGCTCGTGGGCGCGGCCCTCGCGTGGTTCGCGATCGGCTGCCCGGTCTGCAACAAACTCGTCCTGTTGGCCCTGGGAACGAGCGGCGCCATGGCCTGGTTCGCCCCGCTGCAACCACTGCTCGCGGTCGCCGGCATGGTGCTCCTGGCCTGGGCCCTGCGATCCCGCCTACGCGCCGCGAACTCCTGCCCGACCCCGGCCCGGGCCGACTGACGCCAATATCCGATTGCCTCCGCGGCCACCGGTCCGATAGTAAGCATCCATGCTCAGGGGAGAGAAGGTCGGGCTGCGGGCCCGCCACGACGAAGACATCCCGGTCCTGTTGGCCGAGCTCTACGACGACGTGGTCACCGGGTCGCGGGCCGAAGGTGGTCCCTGGCGGCCGCTCACACCCGGGACCGAGGACCCGCGGCTCGTCGTGGACGACAAGAATCCGAACCTCGTCCAGTTCTCCATCGTGGAGATGGGCGGTGGTTCCCTCATCGGCACCGCGACACTGTGGGGCATCGACACCCACAACCGCTCGGCGCACATCGGCCTGGGCCTGCTTCCCGCCACCCGTGGCAAGGGCTACGGCGCCGACGTGGTCGCCGTGCTCTGTCACTACGGCTTCGTGGTGCGCGGCCTGCACCGCCTGCAGATCGAGACCCTGGCGGACAACGCCGCCATGCTGCGCGCCGCCGAGAAGAACGGCTTCGTCCGCGAGGGCGTGCTGCGCTCCTCCGGGTGGGTCCTGGGCGAGTTCGTGGACGAGGTCCTGATGGGCCTCCTCGCCCACGAATGGAAACCGACCCGGAAGTCATAGATTCACGGTTCGGCGGCTATCGGCGCTTGATGATCTCTCAGCGCGAGGTGGGCGGCGGAGGCGTCCATCGGTTTCGAGACATCGAGCCCGGTGGCGTTCGCGAATCTGCGGAGACGGTTGATGACCGTGTTCCGGTGGCAGAACATCTTCTGTGAGACATCGGTTATGGAACCGGTCGTGAAATAGGCCTCGACCGTCTCGATCTGTAGGTTGATCTCACGTTCGGAGAATCGATCGAGCGAATTCCTGACATCCCTGGAGAAGGCCTGGGAAACCGAACCCAGGCGGGCGCTCGCCAGGTGTGTCCAGTGACTTCCGACGGTCGCCGCCCCACCTTCCTCCGCCCACTGCGAAAGTTCGCGGGCGATCCTCCACATTTCGGCTATCTCGCCCACACCGTGGGCGCTGGGTGAGACCCCGACGGGTTTCTGTAGCAGTGCGGTCCTGGTCCTGCCCGTCACGTCCCCGGCGGGGACGATTCCGAATTCGATCCCATCCAGACGGAGTAGGACGGTGGACGGCAGGATCCGTCCCACCCACTCCTTGAAGTCACGCGCGTGGCCCTCGTTGGCCACGAAAACGACGTGGACACCGTCGGCGCGCAGCCCGAGGGCCTCCGCCGCCTGTGTGTGCAGACGCTCGTCCGTGCTCGACTCGCTCAGCAGGTGCCGGAGAAGGAACGCGTTCTCCAGTTCGAGTTCCGAGCGCATCCGAGCGATTTCGTCGGTGTACCCGGTCTGCACGTACGTGGTGTGCACCTCGACCGCCTCCCAGATCGAGATGACCTGCTCGGAGAACTCCAAGAAGTCCTCCCGCGGTACGTGCCCGCGCATGGCTTCCCACAGAAAGCGAAAGTCCATGCGCACCGCACGCAGCAACGACTCCAGGGGGATCCCGCGGCGGGCGCGTGAACGTCCCACCTCGACCGAGTGGGTTCGCAGCTCCTCGAAGCGGTCCCGCCCCCGCAGGAGGTCCAAGAGGAGCTCCAGCGTGGCTCCGGCCGTGCGGTGCAGATCCGTGTCATCGATGACGGTCTCGGCGTAACCGGTGAGTTCGCGGACCCTGTGGACGTAGGTCCAGGCGATGGCGCCGAGGTCCCTCAGGCAGGCGTCGGCCGCGCGGGGGACGACCCCCGATCGCTCGAATTTGTGCATGTGCACATTTTATCCAGGGGGTTCGTTGTGATCTGCGCTTGTGGAGGTTCTTTTTCTCCAAGACGATGAGCTTCATCAGCCCTGGTCGTTCACGCACTGTCCGGCCGATGCTCATCTCCCGGAGGAACACATGTCACAACCGGACCAGGCCGCCCCAGGCGGGGCCGGACCGACGGTCAACGCCTCCGACGCGCGGCGGATCGCCTTCGCCGCCTTCGTCGGGACCGCCCTTGAGTGGTACGACTACTTCCTGTTCGGCATGGCCGCGGCACTGGTCTTCAACCGCCTGTTCTTCACCGACCTCGATCCGAACGCGGGTCTCATGGCGGCTCTGGCGACCTTCGGTGTCGGCTTCGCCGCCAGGCCCATCGGCGCGCTGATCTTCGGGTACGTCGGTGACCGTTATGGCCGACGCCCCGCGCTGCTGGCCACCATCGTCATGATCGGCTGCGCGACCGGGCTCATCGGGCTGCTCCCCGACTACCTCGCGATCGGGCTCGCGGCACCGATCCTGCTGGCGGTCCTGCGGCTCCTGCAGGGACTGGCCGTGGGCGGTGAGTGGGGTGGCGCGATCACCATCGCCATCGAGCACGCCCCCGAACGGCAACGCGCCCGTTACGCGGCCCTGGTCCAGGTCGGATCCCCGGTGGGTACGCTCATCTCCTCCGCCGCCTTCTCCGCGGTGCTGCTGCTGCCCGCGGCCGAGTTCGACGCCTGGGGATGGCGTCTTCCCTTCCTCCTGGCCTTCCCCCTGCTGGGCATCGCGCTCTACATCCGCATGAGGGTGGAGGAGTCCCCCGTCTTCCAGGAACTCGTGCAGATGGAGGACCGTGCCAAGGTGCCCGCCCTGGCCCTGTTCCGTGAAGCGGGTGGCCGCCTGCTCGTGGCGGTCGCCGCGGCGCTCCTGGGCGTCGGTGGTTTCTACATGATGACGACGTTCGTGGTCTCCTACGCCTCCAGTGTCCTGGAGGTCGACCGACAGATGGTCGTGAACGCGACGCTCGTCGCGGCCCTCTTCCAGATCGTCACGACCCTGCTCGCCGGACGCGTGGCCGAGCGCTTCGGGCCCGGCCGAATGACGGTGATCGGTGCCGTGGCCACGGGAGCGGCGGCCTTCCCCCTGTTCTGGCTCATCGACACGGCCGACCCGTGGGCGATCACCATCGCGGTGACCACCGGGATCTGCCTCATCACCCTCGCCTACGCCGTCACCGGCGCACTCCTGGCCGACCTCTTCCCGCCCCGGCTGCGCTACAGCGGTGTTTCCCTGGGCTACAACCTGGCCGGGACCCTCAGCGGGTTCCTCCCGCTCATCGCCACCGCGCTCCTGGTCGTGGACGACGGTGCCTCCTGGCCCGCCGTGCTGGTTCTCATCGGCATCTGCGTCATCACCGCGCTCGGCGGCTTCGCCGGTGAGCGGATCAGGATCAAGGACACGCGAACCAGGGCCTGAGACGCCCCTTCCCACCACAACCCCGAGTCAGGAGATCCGCACGTGAGCCTCACGCCCGACATCATCGCGCGCATCGACCGAGCGGTCGACGAAGCCTTCGACTCCCAGTTGGCCTTCACCCGGGAACTCGTACGCCACCCCTCCCTGCGCACCCAGGAGGCCTCGGCCCAAGACCTCATGTACGAGGCCATGTCCCGGCGCGGCCTGGCCATGGACCGCTGGGAACTCGACGCCGAGGAGATCGCCGCCCACCCCGGCGCGGGCGAGATCAAGGTCTCCTACGAAGGCGTCGAGAACGTGGTGGGGACGTACACACCCGTGCACGGTGAAGGCCGCTCGCTGATCCTCAACGGTCACATCGACGTCGTCCCCGAAGGTCCCCTCGAAGAGTGGTCCAGGTCGCCCTGGGACGCTCCCGTGATCGATGGCTGGCTCCATGGCCGTGGCAGTGGCGACATGAAGGCGGGGTTGGCCGCCAACCTGTTCGCCTACGACGCCGTGCTCAAGGCCGGATTCGCGCCCGCCGGACGCATCCACTTCCAGTCCGTGGCCGAGGAGGAGTGCACCGGCAACGGTGCGATCGCGACGATCCAGCGCGGTTACACGGCCGACGCCGTACTGATCCCCGAACCCGAGGAGGACATGCTCGTCCGAGCCAACGTCGGCGTCATCTGGTTCAACGTGCGGGTCGCGGGCCACCCCACGCACCCGAGGGAGATGTCCTCGGGATTCAACGCGATCGACGCCGCCCACCACGTCATGGGAAGGCTGCGTGAACTCGAACTGCGTTGGAACCAGGAGAAGGAGGACCACCCCTACTTCGAGGACCTGGACCATCCCATCAACTTCAACCTCGGTGGGATCACCGGAGGTGACTGGCCCTCCAGCGTTCCCGCCTGGTGCGAGCTTCAGGTACGAGCCGCGATCTACCCGGGGGTGAGCGCCGACGACGCCTGGGAGCAGATCCAGGATGTCCTGCGGAGCACCGTCACCGACGATTCGGGCCATCCCATCGAGGCGGTGGGGGAGCGGACCGGCTTCTACGCCCAGGGCTACGTCCTGCCCGAGGGCACGGACGCGGAGAACGTCCTGCGACGGGCGCACGCGACCGTCTTCGAGAAAGAGCTGCGCACCTTCACCACCCCCGGTTACCTCGACGGGCGCGTTTACGCCCTCTACCAGGGGATTCCCGCACTGGTCTACGGTCCGATCTCCGAGGCCATCCACGGGTACGACGAGCGGGTCGACATCGAGTCCGTACGGCGGATCACCAAGTCCATCGCCCTGTTCATCGCGCAATGGTGCGGTCTCACCGAGGTCTCCTGACGGGGTTCTCCGATGACGGAGACAACGCGTCGGCGGGCCGGTCGGCCCGCCGACACGCCTCAGTCGAGGATGGCCTCCGCCTCGACCTCGACCAGGACGTCGGGCTCGAAGAGGTAGTCCACTCCGATCGCCGAGAGCGGCGGCAGCGGCTGCGGGATCCCCAACTCCTCGACGACGCTTTCGATGCCCGCCATGAAGTCGGTGTATTTCTCCGGTTGCCAGTCGGTGACGAAGAACCGGAGGCGCACGACGTCGGAGAAGCTCGCCCCGGCCCCGGCCAGACCCCGCGCGATGTTGCGCAGTGAGTGGGCGATCTGTCCGGCGAGGTCACCGGGCGAGAGGTGTTCGGCCTTCTCGTTCCGGGCGATCTGACCCGCGACGTGGACGTGTCGCGTGCCAGTGGCGACCGAGACGTGGTGGTAGGGCACCGGTTGGAACATGCCTTCGGGGGTGGAGAGCTGGACGGTCATGGGAGATTCCCTTCCTTGATGGGTGGTAGCTCATTGATACCTAGGCAAGAAAGGGAACTTCAACGAGACTAGGTTTCATGAACGAAACCACCGTCACTCAGGCCGGTCACTCCCAGATCGCCGGCGAGCATCGTGAGCTGCTGGACCAGGTGCTCGACAAATGGTCGCTGCTGGTGCTCGACAAGCTGTGCGAGAGCCCGCGTCGTTTCAACGAGCTGCGCCGGGTGATCCCGACCGTGTCGCAAAAGTCCCTGACCACCACACTGCGTCGGCTGGAGCGCAACGGCATGGTCGAACGAGTGGTCATCAGCACCCGGCCGGTCGCCGTCGAGTACCGCATCAGCGCACTGGGGAACACGCTGCAGGAGCTCATCGACGCGCTTTTCGGTTGGGCCACCGCGTATATGCCTGAAGTGGACCAGGCCCGGGAAAGGTTCGACGACGAGCACGATGCCTAGGGGAGAGGCGATAGGGGAGGGGCGAAGGAGGAGCGGGGAAGGGGGTGGAGGGGGGAAGGCGGGTGTGGGGTGTGGTGTGGTGGGGCGCCTGGGGGGTGGGAGTCGTGGGGTTGTTGGGCGTTGTGTGGGTGGGTGTGTGGGGCGCCTCGGCTAGAGATCCTGCGGGTGGCCTGCCGGGGTGGGGGTGGGTTCTCCCTCCTTCCCCGCCGCGTGATTGTTGCCGCCCGCACCGCACGCGTCAAGGCAATGTTGAGTGCTGTAGCGATCGGGCTGGTGGCCTTGACCCGTACGGCACGGGCGGCGGTTTGGCGGCTATCGGGGAAGGGGGGAGAGTGGTTGAGGTCCCAACGGCCCTGCGGGCCTTCGGCCCACTCCGGCCGTAGCCGGCCGGATGCCTTCCCCTCCGCCTGGTGTCCTCGTGGGCCGCGTCGCCACTACGTGACGGGCCCGGTCACGAAGGACCCGCTACAGGTGAGGCACGGGGCGGGCCGCGTCCCCGCGGTAGCCGGCACCGGTGAGGCTCTCTCCCTGATGATCTTGCTCGTAGCGCCCATTTGGGCGCCCAACATGGCGCTACGGACAAGATCGTTTCTCTTCAGAGCCCCTTCCCTCGAAGTCGCTAGGAGCATCTCCGTGATAGGTGGATCCGGTCATAGGGGAAGGGGTTGTGGATAACCCAGAATGGCCACCCCATCTACGGTAGGCACATTCGCCGCCCTGGAAATAGGTTGAATATACCCGCCGGTAAGCCTGCCATTTCCTGGGGTGTTCGCATATAATCAGAGTATGAGCTTTCCTCCCCACGCACCGAGCCCGACCGGGAACACCCCGGTCGATCAGGCGATGGCGGGTGCACGGGAGATGGCGGTGGAATTCTCCGTCCGGGATATCCCGTTCGGGTGCGAGGGCGATGTGCTCGCCCAGTTCGGCCGACTCAACCAGGAAACAGACCGGATCCGCTACGGGATGTTGCCCGCCCTGGCCCGCCTGGAGGCCACCGGTGCCCTGTTGGAAGAGGGTGGCCAGCGCAGTATCCAGGCGTGGATCACCCACCAGTGGGGGACCTCTCCGACCGAGGCCAAGAGCCTTGCCACCCTCGCCCGAGCGTTGTACCAGCAGCAGCTGCCCTTGGTGGAAGAAGCCTTCCAAGGTGAGGTCTTGTCGCTGGGTGAGGCGTGCGCCATCGCGACCTCCACCGAAAAAGCCACCACCGAGTGGGCGAAGGTCCTGGAAACGGCGGATGAGGAATTCCGTGCCCAGCGTCCTTCGGTGGAGGGGTTTCGGGCCCGGTTGGAATACGGGCTGATCGCCTATAAGCAGGAGTGCCCGCAGGCTTCGGTGCGCCAGTTGCGGGACGCGGCGAAATGGTTCGTCGCCCGTCTGGACCCCGACAAAGCCGACCGGGACTATGACGAAACGTTCGAGAACCGGGGTGCGCAGTTCTCGCCTACGTTCGAGTCCGGGTTTTTGTTGCGGATGTGGGGGCCGGGGGCCGATAACGAGCTGATCCAGGCCGCCCTGGAGGCCTACACCGAACCGTATGGGCCCGATAACGCCGCGATGCCGAAGCATCAGCGCACCTATGACGCGATGATGCGCATCTTCGAGACCGCTCTGACCCACCGGGGTTGCTCCAGCCTGAGCCGCCAACCGTTGGCCACGTTGAACATCACCGTGCCCCTCAAACGTTTCCTCGGAGACGGGACGGCTGAACCCGCCACCACCGAGGATGGTGTGGTCATCCCGGACCAGATGGTGGCCCGTCTGACCCCGCAGAGTTGGCTGCGCCGGTTCGTGACCGACGCCCAGGGCCGGACTCTGTTGGATGTGGGGCGAAAGCAGCGGTGCGCTCCGGACACGGTGCGCCAGGCGGCCGGGTTCAAGAAGCCCTACTGCGAGTGGCACGAAGGCTGCGACATGCCGCGTAGCTGGTCGCAGTACGACCACATCGTCCCCTTCTCCCACGGCGGGGCCACCAGCGCCGACAACATGCAGGTGCTCTGCTCGACCCATAACCGGCTTAAGCACCGGTTGCAGGCCAAGGTGAACCGGCAGATCTGGGAGCACCACCACGCCCAGAACCGCCAGGAAGCAGGAAAAGAATCCGAGTCAGGGGATGGTGAGGGGGAGCCAGCCCCAGCCACCGCCCTCTAACCACCACCATCCGCTTCCACCACGTGTTTCCGCCAGGTGGAACACCACCACCCCGAGATCACCCCCAAGCGGGTGTCAGACCCCAAGGGCCCTGTGTCCTGTGGGGATATCGGCATGTCCCCGCCTCGAACCCCCTACCCGGAGCCACATTCCGGGGCCACAGTGGCTCCCATCGGGGGTGTCGGCACGGCTGCCACCCCCGGTACCGGCCCACCGACACCACCGACCCCGTGTTGTCTCTTCATCATGATGATCTTGTCCGTAGCGCCATGTTGGGCGCCCAACATGGCGCTACGAGCAAGATCATCGCTGAGAAGACCAGGGCCGGCCACCGCGGGGACGCGGCCTGCCCCATGGCCCACCTGTAGCGGGTACTTCGTGACCTCACCCGTCACGTAGTGGCGACGCGGCCCACGAGACAGCCAGGCGGAGGGGAAGGCATCCGGCCGCCTGCGGCCGGACCGGGCGAAGCCCGGGGCCCTTGGAACCCCAACCACTCTCCCCCCTTCCCCGATAGCCGCCAAACCGCCGCCCGCACCGCACGGGTCAAGGCCACCAACACCGCTGCCACAGAACCCGACATCGCCTTGACGCGTGCGGGACCAGCCCTACATCACCGGTGAGCGCACCGCCGAGGGCTTCTACCGC
>NZ_JBEYLC010000089.1:0-18568 GCF_040635885.1 Nocardiopsis sp. NPDC006832
CGGGCGGCGTCCATGACGTGGGTGACCGGGTTGATCCCCGCCCAGCTCCGCAGCCAGTCGGGCAGGGTCTCCACCGGCGCCGCCATGCTGGTGCCCAGGAGCAGCGGCAGGATCGCGATGAAGGTGAACGCCATGACAGCGGTCTCGTCGCGCATGAGCACCCCGAGGAACACCATCACCCAGCTCAGCGCGAACCCGAAGCCGATCGCCAGGGCGGAGGCGGCGATCGCCGAAACCGCGTCGGTCTCCACCCGGAAGCCCATGAGGAACCCGATGGCGAACAGGATCAGCACGGTGATCACGTACCGGACCAGGTCGGCCAGGACCGAACCGAGCAGTGGCGTGGAGCGACCGATGGGCAGGCTGCGGAACCGGTCGTAGACACCCTTCTTCATGTCGATGTTGATGGTGAGCCCGGAGGAGAGCATCCCGGCGATGCCCGCGCCCATCACCAGCACCCCGGGGAACAGGTATTGCAGATAGGCGTCGGTGGATCCGGACACCGAGCCGCCGAACAGGTACACGAACAGGACCATGAAGATCGCCGGGGTCATCACCCCGTTGACCAGGCTTCCCGGGTTGCGCAGGGACTTGGCCAGGCTCCGTCGGGCCAGCACGATGCCGTGGCGGAGCAGGGCGGCGGGCCGGGCCGGGGCGGCCGGTCGTCGGGGCATGGTGGGGGCGCTCATGCGGTCTCCTCCTCGTGGGTGTCGCGAGAGGCGCCGGTCAGGGCGAAGAACACCTCGTCCAGGCTCGGCAGGCGCAGGGAGAACTCGGTGACCCGTATGTCCGCCTCTCGCAGGGCACGGGCCAGTTCCCAGGCGGTGGCGTCGCCATCGACCGGGACGGTCAGGGTGTGGCCGCCCGTGTGGTCGGGCGCGCGTCCGGTGACCCGTTCCATGGCCAGGGCGGCGGTCGGAACCCGGGTGGGGTCGGTGGGGCGCAGCGAGACGGCCTGACCGCCGACCACGCGTTTGAGCTCGGCCGGGGTGCCGTCGGCGATCACCCGGCCGTGGTCGATCACGGCGATGGCGTCGGCCAGCGCGTCGGCCTCCTCCAAATACTGGGTGGTGAGCAGGACGGTGGTGCCCTCGGCGGTGAGTTCGCGGACCATGCGCCACAGTTCCTCGCGTTTACCCGGGTCCAGGCCGACCGAGGGTTCGTCGAGGAAGACCACGTGGGGTCGGCCCACGAGCGAGGCCGCCAGGTCCAGCCGGCGTCGCATCCCTCCGGAGTAGGTGGTGACCGGGCGCCGGGCGGCGTCGGTGAGTTCGAAGCGTTCGAGGAGTTGATGGGCCCGGTCGGTGGCCCCGGTCTTGCCCAGGTCCAGGAGTCGGCCGATCAGGACCAGGTTGGCCGTGCCGGTCAGCTCCTCGTCGAGCATGGAGCCCTGCCCGGTGAGCCCGATCAGTCGGCGCACTCGGGCCGCCTCGCGGACGACGTCGTGTCCGCCGACGGTGGCGGCGCCCTCGTCGGGGCGGGCGAGGGTGGCCAGGATCCGGATGGCGGTGGTCTTGCCCGCTCCGTTGGGGCCCAGGACGCCGAGGACCGAACCGGGGCGGGCGGACAGGTCCACCCCGGCCAGCGCGGTCGTCTTCCCGAACCGTTTCACCAGCCCCCGGGCTTGGAAGGCGTAGTCGGTCATGGTGTGCCTCACTCGCTTTCGCAGCAGTGTTCTACTTAAAATGATGTCATCATCTGGATGGTCAAGGTATCCGAGTGTTGGCGGTATCTCAACGTAGGATGGGTGGCACACCGCGGCTAGGAGGACGATGGTTCGGCTCAACAGGGCGCAGCAGCAGGAACACAATCGGGCGAAGGTGCTCGCCGCGGCCCGCGAGGAGTTCGCCGAACACGGCTTCCGTGGCACCGGCATCGACCGCATCGCCGCGCGCGCCGAACTCACCCGCGGGGCCGTCTACTCCAACTTCCCGGGTAAGCGCGCCCTGTACTTCGCCGCCTTGGCCCAGGCCGCCGAAGAGGCCCCGCCGGGGAAGGTCGACGCCACCACCATCGAACGGGCCCTGGGCGACTTCGCCCGCTCCTGGGTGGCCCGACTGCCCATCGGCGGCGACGAACGCGCGGGCGCCGACGCCATGGCCGAGATCACCGCCGACGCCCGGGTGAGCGCGACCTTCGCCCGTCTCACCATGCTGGAGTCGGTCCTGCTCGGTATCGCCCTGGAGCACCTGGACCCGGGCGGGCGCCGCGTCCGGGTGGCGCAGAGCGTGCTCACCACGCTGCACGGGGCCGAGCGGCTCGCCGCCGCGGCACCCGGCTTCACCGACCCCTTCACGGTCATCCGCGCCTGTGAGCACCTGGCCGGGCTCGCCCTGGAGGACGCCTGGCCGCTGCCGCACATCTCCCACGTCCCACCCGCCCGGGCCGCGAACGAGCCCTGGGAGGCCCCCACCGGGTTCGACCTGCTGACCCGCGCATCGGTGACGGTGGACACCGGGATCGTGGTGGTGCTCGGTCCGCACCGTCTGGAGGCGTTGGAGGAGGCCCTGCGCGCCGCGCCCGAGGGTGTGCCGGTCACCCTGGTCCCGGTCACCGATGATCCGGGCGAACTCCTGCCGCTGGTCCGGCTGGTCGTCGCCGAGTTGCGAGGTCACCTGTCCCGGGCCTTCCCTCTCCGGGCGTGGACCCGGGCGCGGATCGTGTTGGAGTCCGGCGTCGCCGCCGCGGCCGGCGTGGTCGATCCGGGCGAAGGGACCGAGTCCGCGCTGTCGGTCGAAGGCGGCCGGATCATCGCTCGGGCCGAGGGGCGGGGCGCGGGTCACGCGGTGGCCGCCTTCGCCGCCGACGTCGTGCGGGCGGGTGGGGCGACCGAGGGCTGAGCGAACGCTCATTCCGCATGGTCCTCGTCGAACGAGCCCGGGTCCTCGTGTGGATCGTGGCCGGCGAAGGCGACGTTCATGATGTTCCCTTCCGGTGTCGGGGGTGGCCTCGAACCCCCTGTGAGTCAACTTAGGTTGACTTCGTCGAGAAGTCAATCAAGGTTGACTCCCTTCGGGGTGTACGCCTTTGAACCGCTCAAGGACACGCGATCGGGAACACCGGGTGACGAAACGTTCCGGTGTGACACTGAATGTTCCGGGAGGTGAAGGCGTGGACGATGTGATTCCGCTCGGCGAGGGCGAACTCCTCTTCGAGGAACTGGTCAGGTCCGTGCACGCGTGCGGGCCCATCGAAGTCCTGGAGATCGCGAACCGCTACGGCACCGCCATCGGGCTCGACAAGATCACCGTTCACCTCGTCGACCTGCAACAACACCTGCTGGTGCCGCTCACCGGCGGGCCCATCCTCGACATCGACACCACCGTCGCCGGGGAGGCCTACCGGAACGACACCCTGCGGCTGGCCGAGGGCGGGGAGGACCAACTCAGCCTCTGGCTTCCCCTCAAGGACGGCGCCGACCGCATCGGGGTCCTGCACGTCCGCACCTCCAGGCTGGACGAACCCACCCTCCGCCGCTGTCAGGCCCTGGCCGCGCTACTGGCCCTGGTCATCACGTCCAAGCGCGCCTACAGCGACACCTACGTCCGCCGCACACGAGCCCGGCCGGTGCGGTTGCGCACCGAGATGCTGCGCGCCTTCCTTCCACCGCGCACCCTCGGCACCGCACGCGGGGTCTCCACCGCGGTCCTCGAACCCGCCTACGAACTGGGCGGCGACGCCTTCGACCACTCCATCACCCGTGACACCCTGCACGCCGTCATCCTCGACGCGATGGGTCACGACCTCGCCTCCGGACTGACCGCGTCGGTGGCCATGGCCGGTGCTCGCAGCGCCCGCCGTAACGGAGCCGAGCCGGGCGAACTCACCGCCGGCGTGGAGAAGGCGCTCATCGACTGGCTGCCCGAACGATTCTGCACGGCGGTCTTCGCAGACCTGAATCTGTCCACCGGACTGTTCACCTGGGCCAACTGCGCGCACCCGGCCCCCTTGCTCATCCGGGGCAGGTGCCTGATCCCCGGGGCCATGGACCGTCCGCCCGAACTGCCGCTCGGTCTCAACGGGGTCGTCTCCGACAGCACTTCGCGCACCGTCCATCGGATGGCCCTGGAACCAGGAGACCAGGTGCTGCTCTACACCGACGGTGTCATCGAGGCGCACGCCACCGACGGGCGCATGTTCGGTCTGGAGCGCTTCGCCGACTTCGTCACCAGGGCGACCTCCGCCGACGAGCCCGCACCGGAGACGCTGCGCCGGTTGATCCATTCGATCCACACCCACCAGCGCGGTGGTTTCACCGACGACGCGACCATCATGCTGCTGGAGTGGACCCCCGATCCGAAGATCCCCGGACCCCGGAACTGAACGGTCGCGGGAACCGACCGTCCCGAGCCGATCGACCGTCTCACCACAGCGCGAGCACCCGGCTGGGCCCGCCCGAAGCGTCCAGACCGGGCAGCACCCCCACCGTGAGCGTCGCGCCCACGGGCGGCAACCGGTCCAACCCCGTCAGCGCCTCCAGCCCCCACCGGTCGGCGCGGCCGATCGCCTCGTGGGCGGGGAAGTCGGTCGAGTTCCCCGGGTCGCTGCTCAAGGTGTCCACCCCGAAACCGGCCACCGAGCGTCGCTCCACCAAGAACTCGCACACCTGTGGCGAGAAGCCGGGGAAGTGCCAGGCACCGTCCTCGTCCAGGCCCCGCACCGCCGCGTCGCCCTCGGCCCACCTGGAGCTCCACCCCGAACACATCAACACCGCCGTGCCCTCGGGGATCGGCCCGTGTTCGCGCTCGAACACGAGCACGTCGTCCACCCCCACCGTGGTGTCGGGATCCTCCGCCGCGCGCTCCCGGATGTCCAGCACCACCGCCGGCACGACGAGTTCCTCGGGTGCGATGTCGGGCACCAGTCGCCCGCCGCCGATCACGTGTCCGGGCGCGTCCAGGTGGGTCCCGGTGTGCTCGGTCAGGCTCCAACGCTGCAGGTAGAACCCGAACCCACCCTCCGGGGCGGGCGGGCTCAACGTCTCACGGGCCGGTTTCACCTCGTCCCAGGACGGCATGTCGGGGGAGATGGTGTGGCTGAGGTCCACCACCCGCCCGAACCCGCCGGGCCACGAACGCGCACCCGAGGGCCGCGTCGGCGTGGGGTCGGGCGCGGCCCCTCCCGTACGCGAACGAACGGTCTCACCGGTTCCGTGCAGACACATGGGTCCTCCTACCGCCTGAATGGTCTCGCCCGGGATATCCCCGGTGGGCCACCCGCTTCAACCGGATTCTCGTTCCGGGTGGCCGTTCCCCTCCCGTTCGGGCGGTCGGACCGATTGAATGGTCGCAACGTCCAGTGGGGGAGGAAGCCCATGCCCGAGGCCGGTGCCGAGTGGTGGAAGTCCAGCGTCGTCTACCAGATCTACCCGAGCAGCTTCAACGACAGCAACGGTGACGGGATCGGGGACCTGCCCGGGATCATCGACAGACTCGACTACCTGAAGCGGCTGGGGGTGGACGTGGTGTGGCTGTCCCCGGTGTATCCCTCCCCGTGGGACGACAACGGGTACGACATCAGCGACTACACCGACATCGACCCGCGATTCGGCACCCTCCAGGACTGGGACCGGCTCCGCGAGGGATTGCACGAGCGCGGCATGCGCCTGGTGATGGACCTGGTGGTCAACCACACCAGCGATCGGCACCCCTGGTTCGAGGCGTCCCGCGCCGGGGACCCCGGCAAGGACGACTTCTACCTCTGGCGTCCCGGGACCAAGGGCGGTCCGCCCAACAACTGGGGTTCGGTGTTCTCCGGGTCGGCCTGGACCCATGATCCGGGCCGTGACGAGTACTACCTGCACCTGTTCAGTCCCTCCCAACCCGACCTGAACTGGGAGAACCCGAAGGTGCGGTCGGCCGTGCACGAGGTCGCCCGGTGGTGGTTGGACCGAGGCGCCGACGGTTTCCGCATGGACGTCATCAACTTCGTCTCCAAGAACCCGAAGCTGCCCGACGGCCCGGTGATCGGCGACTACGGGATCTTCGCCGACCACGCCATCAACGGACCCCGCCTGCACGAGTTCCTGCACGAGATGCACCGGGAGGTGTTCGACGGCCGCGACGTGCTCACCGTCGGTGAGATGCCCGCGGTGAGCGTGGAACAGGCCCGTGTCCACACCAACCCCATCAACCGAGAACTGAACATGGTGTTCCAGTTCGAACACGTGGACCTCGACCACGGCCCCGGCGGCAAGTTCGATCCGCGTCCACTGGACCTGGTCGAGTTCAAGGCCTCACTGAGCCGCTGGCAGACCGGCCTGGGCGACGTGGGCTGGAACAGCCTCTACTTCAACAACCACGATCAGCCGCGGTCGGTCTCGCGTTACGGCGACGACGGGAAGTACCGGGTGGAGTCGGCCAAGGCCCTGGCCACTACCCTGCACATGATGCAGGGCACCCCGTACGTCTACCAGGGCGAGGAACTGGGCATGACCAACGCCCGCTTCTCCGACATCACCGACCACCGGGACCTGGAGACCCTCAACCACCACCGCACCATGGTGGCGACCGGGCGGGTCGACTCCGAGAAGGCGATGGCGGGGATCGCCCGGATGAGCCGGGACAACGCCCGCACCCCCATGCAGTGGGACGCCTCGGCGCAGGCCGGTTTCACCGACGGAACGCCGTGGATCGGGGTCAACGACAACCACACCGAGATCAACGCGGAGGCGGCCGTCGCCGACCCCGACTCGATCTTCCACCACTATCGGCGCCTGATCGAGCTGCGCAAGGAGCACCCGATCATCGTGCACGGTCGCTACACGCCGCTGCTGGAGGACGACCCCCGGGTGTTCGCCTACACCCGCACCCTCGACGGTCGGACCCTGCTGGTGTTGGCCAACTGGAGTGGGGAGACGGCCCCGGTGGAACTGTCGGAGGACGCTGTGGGCACCGGTGGGCGGATGCTCATCGGCAACCACCCCGAACCCGAACGGGTGCTCGCCCCGCTGCGTCCCTGGGAGGCGCGCGTCCACCTCTTCGACTGATCCTCGCCCGACGCCCCGTCCGCGGGCCGATCACCGGATCGTGATCGGCCCGTTCGTCGCCCACGCCCGATCCGTCAGTACGGTGTTGTAGGCCAAGCGAGCGGGTTGGGAGCTTTCATGAGGGTTGTCATCGTCGGAGCCGGTGTGGGCGGGCTCGCCCTGGCCCGCGGACTGCTCGACCAGGGTCACGAGGTCGAGGTGCACGAACGCGCGACGGGGCCGCGCACCGGCGGGGCCGGGCTGGGCCTGTACTCCAACGGTGTGGCCGCCCTGGCCGCGCTCGGGATCGACGTGTCCGGGATCGGCCGCCGTCTGGACGGCCTGGAGAACCGCGATCCCTCCGGGCGTGTGCGCTACACCCTGGACGTGGACGCGGCCCGCGAACACTACGGCTTCGAGACGCGCACCGTGCCCCGGCGGGACCTGCTGGCTCTGCTCGCCACCGGTCTGCCCGAGGGCACCATCCGCTACGGGCGGATCTGCACCCGGGTGCGGGTGAACCCGGACGGGTCGGTGAGCGCGCTGTTCGGCGACGGGGTCTCCGCCGACGGCGACGTGGTGGTGGGCGCCGACGGGGTGCGTTCGGCCGCCCGACGCGACCTGTGGGACGGCGACCCGGCCCGCCCCACCGGGTGGGCCAGTTGGCAGGCGCTGACCGAGGTGCCCATGGACGCCGCCGCGGGCACGCTCGCCGCGGTGGTCCAGGGCCGCCAGGGCATGTGCGGGATCATGCCGGCCGGGGACGGGCTGGCGCAGTGGTGGTTCGACGTGCGCTGGCGTTCGGGCATGCGGCGCCCGGTGTCCCCGGCGAGTGTGCTGCGCAGACTCTTCGGTGACTGGAAGGATCCCTGGGTGCGCGCGGTCCTGGAGCACGCCGCCGACGACGCACCAGAACTGTTCGAGCACGTCCGGCACCGGGTACCGAGGGTTTGGGGCGAGGGCGGGGCGACCCTGCTGGGCGACGCCGCGCACACGTTCCCGCCCTCCACCGCGCAGGGCGCCAACCAGGCCTTGGAGGACGCTTGGGCGCTCACCCGGGTGTTGGCGGAGGAGGGGGCCGAACGCGATCCCGCGCGGGCGCTGCGTCGGTACGAAAAGGCCCGCCGCGGCCCGGCCTCCCTCGCCTCGATGGCCTCCGGCGCGGAGGCGATCATGCGCTTCTCCCCACCACGTTTCCTGGGCCGCGAACGGCTCGGTGCCATGGCCACCCGGCGGTTCATCGGCTATCTGGGCGGCGTGAGCAACGTGCTGACCGACCGCACTCCCTGACCTGCATTCCAGCCCGGGGTGCTCGCGAATCCGAACGGGCACCCTTTTATGTGTGGGCCGAGTCCATTAGGGTTTTGTGGGTGGCATGAAGAAGTGAATGTCGGTGTGAGGCGGCCTGGAGTAGTCCTGGTTCTGGCTGTTCGTGGTGTTCTTTCCGTGCTGCGTGGACGGAAATCCCCCTGCGAATTCGAGAGTGGACACGGCATGGCTCATGGTTCTGCGCCCAACCCGATGATCACGCGCCCAGGTGTTCGGGAGGCCCTACGGGATCAGCTTCGTCCACTCCCTAAGAACTCTGCGCGCGACGCCAGGAAAATCGTTCTCCTGCATGGTGAGCGGGGTTCCGGCCGAAGCTCGGTCCTCGATTCACTGCGCGCCGAACTCGATGCTGAAACGGCTGTGGCCTGGCTCAACGCGGAGAATGCGCAATACCGTGGAGTTCCCGCCAAGTTGACGGTTCTGGCCAAACAACTCGCCGATCGCACCAAAGGACGCGAGAGCTTGTCCTTTCCCCGCCTGTTGGTGGGGCTCGCCGCGCTCCGAGCGGGGGAGGACGCGCGTTCCGAGTCCGAACGTCTCGGCCTTGAGCAGTCCGTAGTCCTCGGCGGTGAGCAGATCGAGGAAGCGTTGGACGGGATACATCGCGTGTCCCGCTGGGGGCGGGTGGTGTCGGAGACCATCGGTGGCGTCGAGTTGCGGGTGGACCTGGGCGTGGTGGCCATGGAGGGCGTCAAACTGCCCATCGTGTCGATCGGCGGCCTGGTCAAGCGGGCGGCCCTGCGCCCCTTCGTCGAGTGGTACGCCGAGTCCGCGGGCTCGAACAAGGGCAAATCGAACACGGGCAAGGGGACCGGGGTCCTCGCCGATCTGGCCCGCGACGATCGGGACCCCTCCGGGCGGGACATGGACGTCGCGCTGTGCGAGGCGTTCCTGGCCGACCTGCGCCACTCCCGTCGTGGCCGGGGGCGCCATCCGGCCCCGGTGGTACTGCTGGACAACGCCGACGCCGTCGACCCGGACGAATCGACCGAGGCGGGGACGTCCTCGCGCACGGCGGGCAGGTCGTTCCTGCGGCTGTTGAAGGACTCCCGTCCCATCCGGTCCGAGGACGCCGGCACTAACGAATTCGTCCTTCCCGTGGCGGTGGTCGCCACCGCCCGAAAGCCCCGCCCGGACCACCCCCTTCTGAAGCAGCTGAGGCTGCCGACCTTCGGCGTGGACGACTGCGGCAAGCTCATGTCGTGGCGTGGTCGCAGGCCGGAGGTGGTCGACTCCGAGACCGCTCGCTTGGTCCACGAGTTCTCCGGGGGCAACCCCTCGGTGGCCGCCGAGGTGGTGCGTGTGAGCGCCGAGCACCCGGAGGACGGGGGTGTCCTGAACCGGGTACTGGGACGGGACGACCTCGAGTCGAGGCTGTTGGACCGGCTGCTCGACTGGTCAGGGGCGCCCGAGAGCGAACGTGCCGCGTTGGAGATCTGTGCCCTGTCCCGTGACCTGGAGTGCGCGGAACAGCTCGCCAGGGAGGAGGGGCATCGCCTGAACCGGGTCGCCCCCCTGTTCTTCGGCGACGACGTCCCCGACTGGACGACCCCCTTGCGTCACCTCCTGGTGCGGCGCTTCGCCCGTGACGACACCGGTGGGGAGCGCTGGGTGCGCTACCACGAGGCCCTGGCCGGATACTGTGAGCGCTCAGGTGACCCCACCGGGGCCCTCTACCACCGGTTGGCGTTGGGAGGCCTGGGAACGGTCGCCGACGAACTCCTCACCGTCTTGACCGACGAAGGGGCCACGGACTCGTGGGAGGTCATGCTCGACGAGGTCACCCGTGCTCCGTGTCAGCACGTCGAGCACTGGGGTGAGGCCCCCGACGAACGCTTCGTTCGGCTGGAGCGGGAGTCCGTCGGGACCGGAATGGAACCCCACCGTGGTGAGGCCCGGCGTCTGGTCGCCGCACTGTGGTCCCTGTCCGACCCCTTCGGCGGACCCGAACGGGTGGACGCGCAGGATCAGGCCGCCTACGCCCTGATCGTGCTGCGCGGCCGGGTCACGAACACGGGTGTGCTCTCCAAACGGGAGGCCCGACACCGTAGGATCGCCGACGAACTTCGTCGACGAGACGTCACCTACCGCAGGTCCGCGCAGGACGACTCCCTCGTGCCGCCGAGACCGCGAGGCCGCGGACTCCTGGTCGTCTCCCTGGTGGTGGCCCTGGTTGTGGGAGGCGCGGTGGCCTTCGGGCCGGACCTGGTCTGTGGGGGCCCACTCTCCGGCCTGGTCCGGGTGGAGGGCGAGTGCGTCGGGGTCAACGATGGATCACACGTGTTCGACCCCGCCTTCACCGAGGTCCAGGGCCTGATCGAGCGGGAGAACACCCGGGTGGCCGGCGTCGCGGAGGAGGACGGTACCCCCGTGGCCCGGATCGCGCTGATGACGACGCTCACCCCCGACGGGCGCAGCCCTTTGGACACCGATCGGGTCCGGGCCGCCATGGAAGGGGCGCACGTCGCCCAGGTTCGGGCCAACCAGGACCAGACCTTCCACGGCGATCGTCCCCTGATCCAGCTGTACCTGGCCAATGAGGGCAGTCGTCAGCAGCACTGGCGGTACGCCGTCGACCGGCTGGTGTCGTTGTCCGAGGACGACGTTCCGCTGTTGGCGGTGGCGGGTCCGGGTCTGAGCAGCGACAGCGCCGAGCGGGCCGCCCTGGAACTGTCCGGTCACCGGATCCCCATGGTCAGTGGCATCGTCACCGCCGACGGTCTGGACGCCTCCACCGCCCCGGGTCTGATGCGCGCTTCGCCGACCAACTCCGAGTACGTCGCCTCACTGGTGGACCACGTCGAGTCCGAGCACCCCACCGCCGCGGGGATCCTGCTCTACGACAACACCGAGGACGACACCTACACCGCGACGTTGCGCGAGGCCTACGCCGAGCAGTTCGCGGACCACCTACCCCGTAACGAGCTGGAGTTCACCGGGAGGGCCATGGGACAGACCGCTCCCACGGCGTTCGCCAGCGCGGTCAACCACATCTGCTCCCAACAGCAGGGCCTGGACCTGGTGTTCTTCGCCGGGCGTGAGGACGACCTGGACGTGTTCGTCAATGCCTTGGCGGGGGAGAGGTGCGTTCCGGAGGACCCGCTGACCATCGTGTACGCCGCGACCGGGGTCACCGGTGGTGCCGAGCTCCATCGGGACCTCGACGACGGCAACCTCGACCTGGCCATGGCCTCCTCCACACACCCGGGGTGGGGCAGGGGCGACGTGGCGTCCCCGGCCGGGTTCGACGGGTTCCACGAGGTGTTCGTCGAACGGATCGACGCCGACCCCGCCAGGCTCGACGACGGGTACGCGATCATGCACCATGACGCCGTGGCGGTGACCGTGCACGCGGTGCGTCTGGCGTTGGAGGAGGTCGGGGGCGAACGGTTGCCCACTCCGGAGGAGGTCCGGAACCAGCTCTACTACCTGCACGGCGCGATGGCGGTCTCCGGGGCGGGAGGGGACCTGGAGTACGTGGCCGGCAGGGAGGGCAACCCCGTGGGCAAGCCGGTACCGGTCGTCCTGTTGGGCCACAGCCATGGTGGGGTCGTGGAGGAGGCTGGGAGCCCTCCGGGTGAGCCCTACCTCACCGGGGAACCGGAGGTTCCCTGAGCCTCGAAGCGGGTCCGGGCAAGGGTTCGGATTTTTTGGAATCGGGCCAAGTGAGGTTAGACTAACCTTGGTTGCGGTCGGGTTCGTCCTGATCCGCCCGGCTTTCGTGCTGCCCATACTCGGGCGCTCCCCATGTACGAAACGGCCCGCCGAGTACGACGAGGTCGCCTCCCGTGACGAAGAAAGCAGTGAGCATGAACCCCACTCTGCGCCGTTTCAGCGGTCTCGGCCTCACCGCCGCCCTGGCACTGGGCCTGGTCGCCTGCGGTACCGACGACAGCGGAGGTGACGGCGACGCGGCCTCCGCCGACGGCACCTTCCCGATCGAGATGGAGAGCGCGCTGGGGACCGCCGAGATCCCCGAGCAGCCCGAACGCGTGGTCACCCTCGGCCAGGGATCGGCCGAGACCTCCATCGCCCTGGGCGTGGTCCCGGTGGGTATCGAGAGCTACGAGTGGGGCGCCGACGACACCGGCTACCTGCCCTGGATCCACGAGGCCGTCACCGAGTCCGGCGAGGAACTCCCCGAACAGTTCGCGGGCGCCGCCGACATCGACTTCGAGGCGATCATCGAACTCGCCCCCGACGTCATCCTCGCCCCCTGGTCCGGCATCACCCAGGAGGACTTCGACATCCTCAACGACATCGCCCCCACGGTCGCCTACCCCGACCTGCCGTGGAGCACCGATTGGGACCAGCAGATCGAGATCATCGGTGAGGCGCTCGGGAAGCCGGAGGAGGCCACCGGCCTCGTCACCGAGATCGAGGACACCTTCGAGCAGGCCGCCGCGGACCACCCCGAGTTCGCCGACCTGTCCTTCTCCTACATCTACACCGACGGCCCCGGCACCCTCGGCGTCTTCCTGCCCGACGAGCAGCGCGTGGCCATGGTCCGCGGCCTGGGCCTGGAGGTCGACCCGATCGTCGAGACCTTCCCCGAGACCGAGGGCACCGACTCCGCCCTCATCGGGTTGGAGAACGCCGACCAGCTCTCCGACAGCGACCTGATCTTCACCTTCTACAGCGACCCCGAGTCGCGCGCCGAGATCGAGGAGCAGGAGCTGTACGCGGCCATCCCCGCGATCGAGAACGGTGCGGTGGTCGCCAGTGAGGACAACTCCTTCGTCACCGCCTCCTCCCTGATCAACCCGCTCACCGTCCCCTGGACCATCGACCGGTACGTGCCCCTCATCGAAGAGGCCGCCGCCGAGATCGACGACTGACCCATCACCAGGTGAACGTGAAGACACGCACGACGGCACCGCCCAAGGCCGGGCCCGTCCGCGCCACGCTCATGTTGGGCGTGGGCGTGGCGGCCCTGGCCGGCGCGGTTCTGCTCAGCCTGGTCGCGGGCAGCAAGCCCACGCCTCCGTTGGAGGTGCTGCGGGTGTTCACCGGCGGCGCCGACCCCTACACCGTCACCGTGGTGGAGAGCCGGATCCCCCGGACGATCGTCGGTGTGCTGGCCGGTGCCGCCCTGGCGCTGGCCGGCACGCTCATGCAGGGCGTCACCCGCAACCCGCTGGCCGACCCCGGCCTACTGGGCGTGAACGCGGGTGCCGCGGCGGCGGTGGTGACCGCCACCGCGCTGCTCGGGCCCACCTCGGTCACCGGAACGGTCTGGTGGGCGCTGCCCGGTGCCCTGCTGGCCGGGCTGGCGGCCTACACCGTGGGAACCCGCGGCGGCGACGGGGGCATGGTGCGTCTGCTACTGGCCGGGGCGGTCGTCTCGGCCATCCTCACCGCCTACGTACAGGCGGTGGCGCTCAGCATGCCCGACGTCTTCGACAGCTACCGCTACTGGGTGGTGGGCTCCCTGGCCGGGCGCGGCATGGACGTGGTCCTCGCGGTCCTGCCCGTCCTCTGTCTGGGGCTGGTCCTGGCCCTGTTCGTCATGGGCGGCCTCAACGCCCTGGCCCTGGGGGACGAGGCGGCCGTGGCCACCGGGGCCAACGTCACCGCCACCCGGGCCGGTGGTCTGGTCGCCGGGGTGCTGCTGGCCTCCGGAGCGACCGCCGCGGCGGGCCCCATCGCCTTCGTCGGCCTGGCCGTGCCACACGTGGTGCGCTCCCTGGTGGGGGTGGACTTCCGTGTCCAGGTGCCCTTCGCGGCGTTGGTCGGACCGACCCTGCTGCTGGTGGCCGACGTGGTGGGACGCACGGTGGTGCGGCCCATGGAACTCATGGTCGGCGTCGTCACCGCGTTCGTGGGCGCCCCGGTACTGCTGTACGTGCTGCGCAGGACGAAGGGGGCCTCATGAGCCGCACGATCTCCGAGCCCGCGTCGCGCCTGACCGCCCTCGCGGAGTCTCCCGAACCCACGCAAAGGGTGCTGCGGGTCGGGCGGTTGCTCGCCTTTCCCATCCACCCGCGTTCCCTCATCATCGGCTCGGCGCTGCTGGCGGTGCTGCTCGTGGCGGCCGCGGCCACCCTCAGCCTCGGCCGTCTGGGCATCCCCCTCGCCCAGATCCCCGCCGCGCTCGGCGGGCAAGGTGAGGCGACCCACCTGTTCGCCCTCGAACGCCTGCGCGGCCCCCGTCTGGTCGTCGCCGCCGGCACCGGCGTGGCCCTGGGGCTGGCCGGCGCCCTGTTCCAGTCGGTCACCCGAAACCCCCTCGGCAGCCCCGACGTGATCGGGCTCGCCGCCGGCGCCGGGGCCGGCGCTTCCGTCGCCGCGCTCGCGCTGCCCGGGATCGTCCCCGTCCCCTTGGGGGCACTGGCCGGAGCGTCGCTGGCCATCGTGATCGTGTACCTGGTGACCGGAACGGGGTTGCGCGACCCGGGCCGCCTCATCATCGCCGGGATCGGCGTGGCCGCCATGGCCACCGCCCTCACCCACTTCGTGGTGTCGGTGATGGCCCGCGACCAGGCAAGTGTGCTCGCCTCCTACGTCAACGGCAGCCTGTCCGCCAGGTCCTGGGACCACGCCGCCACCATCTGGGTGGCCGTGGCCCTGGCCGTACCGTTCGTGCTGGCGTTGGCCGGCCCCATCACCGTCAACGAGATGGGTGACGAACTCGCCGACTCCCTCGGGGCCGGCGCCACCACCACGCGCACCGGAGCGGTCGTGCTGTCGGTGGTGTTGTCGGCGGCCGCGGTGAGCGTCGCCGGACCCATCGCGTTCATCTCCCTGACCGCGCCCCAGATCGCCCGCCGGCTCAGCGCCGCGCCCGGACCCAACCTGGTGCTGTCCGCGGTGGTGGGCGCACTGCTCCTGGTCTGCGCCGACCTGGCCGTGCAACAGTCACCGGTCGGTGACGGGCTGCCGGTCGGTGTGTTCACCATGGCCCTGGGCGGCGTGTACCTGGGCCACCTGCTCATCCGCGAATGGCGAAAGGGAACCCTTTGAACGGCGAAACCACCCCGGTGCTTTCCGCTCGGAGTCTCACCCTCGGCTACGGGAGCGACCCCGTCGTGTCCGACCTGGACATGAAGGTCGACGAGGGCGAGTTCGTGGTGATCGTGGGCCCCAACGGCTGCGGGAAGTCGACCCTGCTCAAGGCGCTGGGACGGGTGAACCGGCCGGTCCGGGGCAAGGTCCTGCTGCACGGGGACGACGTGCGCTCCCAGCGCGCCAAGGCGGTCGCCCGCAAGCTCGCGCTGCTGCCGCAGAGCCCGCTGGCCCCGGAGGGCATCACCGTGCGGGCGCTGGCCGCCCGCGGGCGTTTCCCGCACCACACGCTGTTGCGCCAGTGGAGCCCCGAGGACGAGGTCGCCATCGCCGCGGCCCTGGAACTCACCGGACTGACCGACCTGGCCGACACCCAGGTGGGTTCACTGTCGGGCGGCCAGCGCCAACGCGCCTGGGTGTCGATGGTGCTGGCCCAGGACAGCCCCACCCTGCTGCTCGACGAACCCACCACGTTCCTGGACATCGCCCACCAGTACGACCTGCTGGAGCTGTTCGCCGAACTGCACCGGCAGGGCCGAACCGTCGTGGCGGTCCTGCACGACCTGGCGCAGGCGGCCCGGTTCGCCACCCGCCTGGTGATGATGCGCGACGGGGAGATCGTGGCCGACGGGTCGCCCGCCGAGGTGGTCACCGCCGATCGGGTGCGCACCGTGTTCGGGCTGGACTGCGACGTGATACCCGACCCGCGCACCCGGACCCCACTGGTCATCCCGCACGAGCGGGCCGTACCGGAGGGGCCGCGCGAGCCCGAGGGATCCGACCACGCCCGAGTGGGTTAGTCGCCGTCTCGTCGACCCCGGGGGTCACCCGTTCGGATGCCGAAGGTTCCCGACGACCTCCGGGTGTGCGCGAGGGGTACCATCCGGTCGGTATGCTGGCTCGGATCAACAGTCGACTCGCCACCGGGGGACGGGGGCAAGAGGTGGTACGGGACATGCGCGGTGCACAGCGGACGGCCGATGGGGACACCCCACGAGGCACGGTGCCCGAACGACTGCTGAGCGCGGCCACACGGCTCTTCGCCGAACGCGGCTTCGAGGGCACCTCGGTACAGGAGGTCGTGGCCGCCGCGGGCGTCACCAAGGGCGCCATGTACCACTACTTCGGTTCCAAGGACGACCTGCTCTACGAGGTCTACGCCCGGGTGCTGCGTATGCAGACCGAGCACCTGCAGGAGATCTCCGCCCGGGACGAGCCCGTCACCGAACGGGTGCACGCGGCCGCCGCCGACGTCATCGTCACCACCGTCGCCAACCTCGACGACAGCACCATCTTCTTCCGCTCCATGCACCAGCTCGCCCCGGAGAAGCAGCGCAGCGTGCGCGCCGAGCGTCGCAAGTACCACGAGTTGTTCCGGTCCATGATCGAACAGGGGCAGAAGGAGGGCGTCTTCCGCGCCGACGTCCCCGCCGACCTGGTCATCGACTACTACTTCGGCTCCGTGCACCACCTGAGCACCTGGTATCGCCACGACGGCGCCCTGACCGGTCAGGACGTGGGCGGGCACTTCGCCGACCTGCTCCTGGCCGGCCTGCGCCCCCAGGGCTGACCCCCGCACAAGTGGCGAGGGCCGGGGACCCGCCCCGGCCCCGGCCCTTCCGCGACGCGCGAGAGGCTACGCGTACTTGCGCAGTTCCGCGCGGCCCAGCGAACGCAGGTGCACCTCGTCCGGCCCGTCGGCCAGGCGCAGCGAACGCACCCCCGCCTGCCAGGCGGCGATCGGCACGTCCTGGCTGACCCCGGCCGCGCCGTGCGCCTGCACGCACTTGTCGAGGATCCACTCCACGGTGCGCGGGGTGGCGATCTTGATCGCCTGGATCTCGGTGTGGGCGCCCTTGTTGCCCACCGTGTCCATCAGGTAGGCGGTCTTGAGCACCAGCAGACGCAGTTGCTCGATCTGCACCCGTGCCTCGGCGATCCACTCGCGCACCACGCCCTGCTCGGCCAGCGGGCGGCCGAACGCCACCCGATCCAGCACACGCCGGCAGGTGATCTCCAGGGCACGCTCGGCCATGCCCAGGGCGCGCATGCAGTGGTGGATCCGCCCCGGGCCCAGACGGGCCTGGGCGACGGCGAAGCCCTCCCCCTCGGCGCCGACGAGGTTCTCCGCCGGTACCCGCACGTTCTCGAACAGCACCTCGGCGTGGCCGCCGTGGTCGCTGTCGTCGTAGCCGAACACCGTCATGCCCCGCTCGACGGTCAACCCGGGGGTGTCGCGCGGCACCAGCACCATGCTCTGCTGCTTGTGTCGGTCGGCTTCGGGGGCGGTCTTGCCCATCACGATGAAGATCTCGCAGGCGGGGTTGAGCGCCCCGGTGATGAACCACTTGCGGCCGTTGATCACGTACTCGTCGCCCTCACGGACGATGCTCGTGGTGATGTTGGTGGCGTCGGAGGAGGCCACCGCGGGCTCGGTCATCGCGAACGCGGACCGGATCCGCGCGTCCAACAACGGCTCCAACCAGCGCTTCTTCTGGTCGGGGGTACCGAACATCGTCAGCACCTCCATGTTGCCGGTGTCGGGCGCGGCGCAGTTGAGGGCGGCCGGGGCCAGACGGGGGCTGCGCCCGGTGATCTCCGCCAGCGGGGCGTACCGGAGGTTGGGCAGCCCGCCGTGCTCGGGATGCCCGGCCAGGAACAGGTTCCACAGACCCCGCTTCCTGGCCTCGGCCTGGAGTTCGCCCACGATCGGCGGGATCGCCCAGGGGTCGTCGCGTTCGGCGAGTTGGGTCTCCATCACCGGTTCGGCCGGATAGACGTGTTCTTCCATGAAGGCGAGGAGCCGCTGCCGCGACTCCTCGGTCTCGGCGTCGTAGGCGAAGTCCATCATTTCTCCTTGAGCATGGTGTGTGCGCGTTCCACCAGCGGCGCGACCACGTCGCCGATGCCGTCGAAACCCGCTCCGACGGTCAGCCCCCGGGTGTGCCGGAAGTGGATGCCCTCGGCGATCACCGCGAGCTTGAAGCAGCCGAAGGCCACGTACCAGCCGAGTCGGGACACGTCGCGACCGGTGGTGGCGGCGTACATCCGCACGAGCTCGTCGGAGGACGGGAAACCCTCGGCGGAGGTGGCGGGGTGGTCCCCGCCGGTGACCGGGCGTTCCCGGTAGACGAGCATCAGGCCCAGGTCCACGAGCGGATCGCCCAGGGTGGCCATCTCCCAGTCGAGTACCGCTGTGAGCTCGCCGTCGTCGGTGACCAGCACGTTGTCGAGCCGGTAGTCGCCGTGCACGATCGCGGGCGCGGA